>JAEEKC010000132.1 GCA_016282215.1 Lachnospiraceae bacterium | reverse complement strand
TGGCCATGGGCGGCGAGCCGGAGGTGATCACGAAAGCGGTCAGCGCGTTTACCGGTACGGACAGACGATTTGAGTACAAGGGAAAAGTGGGAGATATGACCATTATCGATGATTATGCCCATCATCCCACAGAGATCAGGGCTACGCTGCAGGCAGCGGCAAAATATCCGCACAAGACACTCCGCGTGATATTCCAGCCCCATACCTATACCCGCACAAAAGCCCTGATGGGAGAATTTGCGCAGGCCCTCAGCCTGGCCGATGAGGTGATCCTGGCCGATATTTATGCCGCCAGAGAGACGGATAACCTCGGGATCAGTTCCGCTACCTTGCAAAAAGAGATCGAGAAACTGGGCAAACCATGCGCTTATTTTCCGACTTTTGATGAGATTGAAAATTTTATTTTAGAAAAATCTATGCCGGGTGATGTGTTGATAACCATGGGTGCCGGAGACGTATATAGAATCGGTGAAAAGCTCCTCGGCAGATGATTTATTCACATTATCCACATTTTTTCGGTGTGTTATGTAAAGGAACGGATGTGGAAATCGTCGGTTAACATAATATTGAATTTACGAGAGATGAAAAGTCCCGCCTTCCCCGAAATGGGGAAGGCTTTTTGTTTTCAAAGGTCATTTTCGGGAGTTGATTATGTCGATTTGAGAGAAGATTTTCCACATTTTCCACAGTATCCACAAAGTCCCGGAAGCCCCGTATTTACTGGGGTTTCGGCGGATTTGGGTATTTTCTTTTTACAAAAACTGTGTTATACTCAGAGCCACGAAAAAGGAAAGAGAAAAGTTCGAAATGAAACGAGCCGAATAAGGAAGATTCGTTCGACAGAGAAACGAAAGCCGTGAATGGAGAATAATTCGGACAGGGATGAATGATGAGCAGATTGACAATTTATAAAGAGAATGTTTCGGATACGGTTGCCGTATCCAATCGGTTTATAGATCACTATCTGGCAGATGCCAATGATGCACAGATCAAGGTATATTTATACCTGCTTCGCATGGTAACCAGCGCTATTCCCACCAGTATATCGGATATTGCAGACAAATTCAATCATACGGAACGTGACGTGATGCGGGCGCTTTCCTATTGGGAAAAGCTCGGCCTGATCGCTATCGAATATGATGCAAAGGGGGAGATTTGCGGTGTGCAGATCCCGTCAGCAGGGGAAGACAGACAGGGCGGCGCGCAGATCTATGCGATGAGCGACTATGTTGATCAGACCCCGGCGCAGGCATCTGACAGGATGACTTCGCAGCAGCCGCAGGTTCAGGCACGTCAGAACGGAGAGGATCTGTCTGCAGCGTCGCAGGCGCAGACTGCCCTGCAGCAGCCGGAGCAGGGATTTTTCATCCAGAAGAGAGAGTATTCCAGGGATGAGATCAAGGCATTGAAGGAAAAAGAAGATTTTTCCCAGGTGCTGTTTGCAACGGAGACGTACTTTGCAAGACCGCTGACCAAAACGGATCTGCAGACGCTTGCTTTCATCAGTGATCAGCTGGAGTTTTCTCCGGACCTGCTGGAATATCTGGTGGAATACTGTGTCAGCAAGGATCACCGCGATATGCATTATATCGAGAAGGTGGCCATTGCGTGGAAACAGGCGGGGATCAAGACGGTGCGTCAGGCAAAGAACCGCTCCAGCCGCTATGAGAAGATCGTTTACAGCGTGATGAAGGCCCTCGGCCGCGGACAGAATGAGGTGACGCAGACGGAGGCTGATTATATCCTGGGCTGGTACCATGGCCTGGGCTTTTCCGAGGAGGTGATCCTGCTGGCCTGCCAGAAAGCGGTGCTGGCAACGGAGAGTAACCGGATCGCCTATACGGACGGGATTCTGAAAAACTGGCATAAAGACGGACTGAAGACCACAACTCAGATCCAGAAGGCTGAGGAAAAGAGGGCAGCATCCGGCGGCGAGGGATCAGGGGGATCCCAGGGCGCCGGCATGCAGAGGGGGAAAGGGAGTGCAGCCAAAAACGGTACCTCAGGCATGGTGCATCTGCAGTATGCCGGCAGGGATATCGATTTTGAAAGCCTTGAAAAAGAAGCGTTGAAAAGGAGTTTTTAACCATGAATGCAGCAAAACTGAGCCGACTCGTCATGGAAATTGAGAGGGAATACGATTTTACCAGGCAGGAGCATGCCAGGGAACTCGCGAAAAGACAGCGTGAGATCGAGGAAAAGCTCCCTGCGTATAAGGAACTTTCGGAAAACCACAGGGCAGCAGCCCTCGGACAGCTGCGCAAGAAATTAGCGCAGCCGGGTTCTTTTGAAAGACAGAACGGCTTTTTCGGCGGATTCAATCTGTACGGCCTGCCCCAGACGCAGATGTCTTTAGAGTGGCCCAAGATGGATACGGTACCCGGATGGTCCGACAAGCAAAAAGAGACGGTCGGGGAGACGGCCGTAGCTACGGCTGAGGCAGAAAAGCCCGCGCAGTCTACCATGACGCTGAAGGAACAGAAGCGCCAGCTCCTTGTGGATAACGGTTATCCGGCAGACTATCTCGATCCCATCTGCACCTGCAAGGAATGTGAGGATACCGGATTTTTGCGGGATAAGTATGGCGCAAGAAGGATCAGCTGCCACTGTTTTTACAAAAAGCTTTCCCTTTTATTGGGAAAGGATTCCGGCCTGTACGACCTGCTTGAGACGGAAAATTTCGAGCATCTGTCCGAGGAATTCTACGAAGGAGAAGACTTGGAAAGTTTCCGCAGGGCACGGGATGCCGTTATGGAATTTGCACAAAATGGAGGAAGGGACTATCGAAACTTCTTCTTTTATGGTAATATAGGTACCGGCAAATCGTTTTTATCATGCTGCGCAGCCAAGGAATTACTCGATCAGGGCAAGGAAGTGCTGTATTATTCATCGGCCCATCTGTTTGACGAACTGGCCAAACAGAACAAGTCCGGCAGCAGCGAGGAGGATGTATCACCTCTGATGCGCACCCTGTATGATTGCGATCTGCTGATCCTCGATGACCTCGGAACAGAATGGTTTAACAGTTTTGTATTTTCGGAGCTGTTTACCCTTGTCAATGAGCGGATCAGGCGCCGGAAATCCACGATGATCTCGACCAATCTGACGCTGAAGAATCTGACAGAGATCTACTCTGAGAGAGTGCTGTCGAGGATCACCAGCAATTATATGCTCTGCAAACTGACAGGCCCGGATATCCGTATGGAAAAAGCGCGTCGTCAGCAGGTAGCGGCATCTGCATAAACATATCCGAAAAGGAAAGGCGGCATCCATGTCTGAGCGCGAAGAACTGAGAAACTTAGAGACCATCCCGGTAGGAAGTCTGGGACTGATCCCCGCCGAAGGCTGTAAGGCCCTCGGTGAGAAGATCGATAAGTATCTTGTGAAATGGAGAACCACAAGAGAGAATGAGCACAAAAATTCTCTCGCTTTTAAGGGGTATATGAGAGACTCCTACCTGCTGAAGGCAAGAGTGCCCCGGTTTGGCAGCGGGGAAGCAAAGGGCGAGATCATGGAATCCGTCAGAGGTTATGATCTGTACCTGATCGTGGATGTGGCAAACCACTCTCTTACTTATACTTTATGCGGACATGAAAACCATATGTCTCCTGATGATCATTATCAGGATCTGAAACGAATCATAGCGGCAGTCGGTGGCAAAGCAAGGCGGATCACAGTCATCATGCCGTTTTTGTATGAAAGCCGCCAGCACAAGCGTACAGCCAGGGAATCTTTGGACTGTGCCCTTGCACTGCAGGAACTTGTCAGCATGGGCGTTGACAACATCATCACCTTTGATGCCCATGATCCACGTGTACAGAATGCGATCCCCCTCAGCGGATTTGAGACTGTACAGCCGACCTACCAGTTTATCAAAGGCCTGCTCAAGCATGTACCGGATCTTTCCATCAATTCCGGCCACATGATGATCATCAGCCCGGATGAAGGCGGTATGGGGCGTGCGATCTACATGGCCAACGTCTTAGGACTGGATATGGGTATGTTCTATAAGCGCCGTGATTACACACAGATCGTGAACGGACGCAACCCCATCGTGGCACACGAATTCCTCGGCAGCAGCGTGGAAGGAAAAGACTGCATCGTCATCGACGATATGATCTCCTCGGGCGAAAGCGTGCTGGAAGTGGCAAACGAACTGAAAAAAAGAAAGGCCGGCAGAGTCTTTATCTGCGCAACCTTCGGACTCTTTACCGGCGGACTCGAGCGGTTTGACAAGGCCTATGAAGAAGGCCTGATCCACAAGGTGCTGACGACGAACCTTGTTTATCAAACCCCGGAACTTTTATCAAGAGAATATTACATCGACTGTGACATGAGCAAGTACATCGCATATCTGATCGATACGTTAAACCACGACGCATCGATCTCCGATCTGCTCAATCCCAGCGACCGTATTCAGGCCATCGTCCAGAAATACAATGACGGTGCGCTGACGGATTAAAGTTGTCAATGGGGACGGTTCTCTCTGACACCCTGAGAAACAGGGTGTCAGAGAGAACCGTCCCCATTGACACTTTATGAGTTCTTATGTTTCTTCGCATACTTCCCGACGGTCTTTCCTGCCGCCAGTCCGATCTTGTTCAGGCCGGGCTGCATCAGATGCATGTTGTCCGCGTGGAAGTATTCTCTTCCCAGGGAAGGCGTCTTGGCATAAGCCATGATGAAATCATCATTTTCATTGCAGAGCGTCACCTGCGCCTGCTGGATCTTTTTATAATAGACACTCCATTTTGTGCCGTAGGGATCGGTATCCGCGCCGTAGTAGGAAGGGATCACGATCACGAAGCATTTGGTGATGTTGGTCTTTTTCTGAACCTTCGAAAGCATTTTCTTAACGTTTTTGATATGCTGCTTGCCGGACATGTTGTTGTCACAGCTTCCGTCGGCATTTCGCTGCATGGCCAGCGCATCGCTTTCCCCCTGCATCCATACCATATATACATGACCAATGCTGTAGCCGGCTTTTTTGGCTGCTTTTTCGGCGGCATTGACGCGGCTGACGACGCCTTTGTACCTGTCGCTTGCCCAGGACTGGGAACCGCTTCCCATCATGGCAGCGGGGACGGCAAGGACGGGCGTTTTTGTCTGCTCATAGTATTTTTTGATAAAAGAGGAAACCAGGGAGCCGGTCGCATAGTTTTCTTTACCGAAAATGCTGTTGAAGTATTTGTCATTTTCCAGTTGGCCGAATGGTTCGTAGAAAGCGGAGATCTTGCCGGCGGCCGTTACGGGAAGATAGGCCTTGGCCGCTTTGCCGGAAACTGAGGTTGCCTGCGCGGCATTGCCGTGGCCCATCATGTTGCTCTGGCCGGCGAAGACGATCACGTCTATGGTTTTCTTTTTTGCATAAGTTTTCTGCGGAAACACAAGGATCAGCACTGCGGCGATCAGAAAAAGCCGCAGGCAGTAAGAAACAGTTTTTTTCATGAATGGTACCCCCCCTGAATTGATCGGTAGTTTATCGATCCGGGATTTTTGATTCCGGAATCAAATTCCGGACTGATAAACTGCCATGAATTGTTTAGGCAAAAGTCCGGATCTCCAGATAGCCTACCAGATTTTTCATCTCAAAATCATCGATGATGCCTTCTGTCGGATCATAGTAAACGCCATCATAGATCACAAGATAATGGGAATAGCGTCCCATCTTTTCCATTAAAATAGCACATTTCGGAAGGGTTACCTCAGCGCCCTGGGTATAGATGATGGTGCCCTCATGCGCCAGTCCCAGGTAATCCAAGGTGTCCACCATTTTTCCCATGCTGGCCTGCCAGTCGCGGCAGTGCATGATCTCGCAGGCTTCGTCTAAGGTAACGCCCGCGAGCATGGCGATACAGGTCTGTCCGCAGAGTCCGTCATTGGGCTGGGTGATGAGTTTCAAGCTGTCGATCCTGCGGATGGGTTCTTCAAAAGAATAGGGGCTTTCGCCGCCGATGTAGGCTTTGCGGTTCGGGATCGTGAAACGGATATTGATGCCGCTTGTTTTACCCGTAAGAAGTGCGGAAAGGGAATCCGAGAGCGGGATCCGGTACATGCCTTTTCCCAAAGGCTCGAGTTCGCTTGTAAACGGTTTTTCATCCATGGTTCCCTCGATGGTAAGGGTGCCCTGCGTATCGCAGACTTCCCAGACATTAAAGGGAATCTGAATATAACTGATATTTCCTTCTGTGGCAATGGATGCCCAAAACTGATAATACATAGTAGATACCCCCGTATGAGAAATGATATAACATTATAACATGAAAATCTTCAGGTGGGCAACGGGATCTTTTGAAGCATAGGGGTTTGGTGTGACAAAACATCATTAGTGATCGCTATAGCAAAATGGCATATGAAAAAAAGGCAATCTTCAGGCCGTTGCTTATTCCTTTGGGAATTCGCTGATCACATCGCTGGTCCCGCAGACGTAGTCAAGGGACAGGTTCATTTTTCTGGCAAACCCTATGGCGATATCGATCGAGATCCTGATCCGTCCGCTTTCATAGTCGGAGTAGGTTCTTTGCGTCACATGGATCAGAGCGGCAACCTGACGCTGGGACAGGCATGCCTGACTGCGGATCGCACGGAAGCGTTCGTGACATTCCATATCCAGTTACCATCCGATAGTTACTTCATATTTTTGAATAGGGATAAGTTTGTATCATTTTGACGGTGGAGACGCAGTGTCCTGATCACGGGGGAAACCACGGTTGATATTGCTGATTCCGCAAAGGTAATCCATAGAAACGTCAAAATGTCTGGCCAGGATAATGGCCTGTTCAACGGGGATCTTACTCAGCCCGTTTTCATATTTGGAGTAGGTCATTCTTTTGATCTTCAGCAAGGCTGCGACCTGCTCCTGGCTTTCCTGATGCGCTTTTCGGATCTTGCTGAGACGGTTTTCATACTGTTTCATTTTTTTCCCTCGTATTATATAGTCATACCCATTCTTTACCTTCTCTATAGGTATCGGGTATGCTGTTAAAGATGCTGTGGATTGGTTTTTTCTCCTACCGCATAGACGGTTTACGAAAGGCTCCAACCACAGTCTCTTTGTTT
>JAEEKC010000131.1 GCA_016282215.1 Lachnospiraceae bacterium | reverse complement strand
CTTTCTCTCCCTTTTCCGCCAATTCCATAAAGGTAACATGATGGTTTAACAGGATCTTGGCCCTGTCTTCAAAAGGTGACAGATGCTTTAAGAATAAATAGCCATAGATGGAATGCGGCAGCGTATCCCTGGTCTCATAGGAAAGAGGGCGCAAAAGATCAGATGTCTGATATGCCCCGATATCATGCAGAGTGGCCAGCATGGCAAATTCTGCCATCTCAAACTCCTCGCAGCCGCCCCAGGTCTGCAGCATTTTATACAGAATATAAGCCACACGACTTCCGTGCTTCATCAGACGGTTGTCCATGAGCTTGAGTGTATCCCTTGTTAACAGAAAAATGTTTTTACTGCTGATAAAATCCATGGCTTCCCCCCACCAAAGTGATCAGTAGTTTTTTGCTACGTATTTTCATACCGAACTTTGCAATACCCGAAACTCCTCTGTATCATATATCGGCTTGTTTACATAATATTCAAGTCCCGGGATGCTGTTTTTATCTTCAATTTTCAGAAAAGGTTTTCCATCGGCAAAAAACGCACCCCGTCCTTTTGCTGCTCCGGTCCCGTAGGTGTAAACCCCTTTTTTTCATAAAAACCCACCGCCGCAGGCGCCGCATTGACCGTCAGTTTTTTAAGCCCCCTCTTTTGGGCTTCCTCCGTTACATAGGAAAGCAGCTCGCTTCCGATCCCCTTTTTGTGATAAGGCGTTTCCACAAACAAAAGAGAAACATGTCCGCCGCAGCGCATCAGGCAGACACCGATCAGATGCTCGCCAAGGTAAGCGCCGTACATCCGGAATTCCTCTAACTGACAAAACAGCCGAAGGTGCTCATCCGATATGAAATTCAAAAAACTGCCGATTCCTTCCTGATCGTAGTCCGGTGCATTGTGCCGCAGAAAAACCCGCCATACCAGCGCCGTTGCGATATCCCAATCTCCCTGTGACAGGGGTTTGATCTTAGCCTGCGTCATGATATCCCTCTTCTTGTGTTATGTAACCCACATTTTAGCAAAAATATCTCATTTAATCAATGTAATTTGTGAATGCGGTGTATTTTTTTATCAATTCGGTCAAAAAAGCCAAAAAAAGTTGCAAAAATCGGACAGGTATGCTATTTTATAATGCGTCAGCAGAGGTACTCAAGTGGTCCAAGAGGAGGCACTCGAAATGCTTTAGGCCGTTCGCGGTGCGTGGGTTCGAATCCCACCCTCTGCGCGAAACAAAACGGAGGAATGATAAGTTCCTCCGTTTTTTATGTATTTCTTCTCAATTATTCGAGTTTTTAATTAAGCAACCTATAGAAACCGGTTGTCCGGTTGTCTCTTATTGTGCCTTTGTGAAAGCCACTACGGTCGCATCCTCATACTCATCAAAGTATTCACCTTCATCCGTGATCAGCTCGTCATTCTCGATATGAACTTTGTTCATGTAATTGTGTCCGCCGTAAAAAAGTTGTCCGTCCTTGCAGGCCAACGGAGATGCCGTGCCGCCTGCCACGCTGCCGTACTCTTTAATCTTGCCGTCTTTGTCAATTCCGAAAATTTTGGCTTCGGTTGCTGCCATGGTGCCGTCACCGTTGTCAAATACTGCGTCTTTCTCTGCCAGCAGAAGCGCATCATGGTTTTTATCCATGTCTGCAAATGCATAATACTGATCGGCAAAAAGAGTAGCGATAACGGGATCAAAATCCAACATATTTTTCTCAATCGCAGATGAAGTGCCGTCAGCATCTTCAACCTCTGTCACGCCGGCTTCGTCTGCAAAAGTAAGGGAATCAATGATCGCTGCGAGCTGATCGGATACTTCCATATCTTTTTCATCATCACCGCTGTTATGGCCGTCCAGTACAAAGATCAGTGCGCCGTCCATGTAATCCCTGCCGATGGCTGTCATATAGGAACCGGAAGTGCCTTCCTTGGGCTGCTGCGTTGCAAAATAGCCTGTTACATCATCTGCGCCGGGGAATGTACCCTCGGAATACTCTACATCATCTCCGTAGGTCTTGCCCAGTTCTTTGATGGCAGCCTCGCCCTTGTTTTCTACTGTATAAGTAGCGGTAATCATGTTGGTTCCTGCTGACTCGCCCATATAAACGAAGGATACTTCCGTACCGTTCTGATTCAGTTGGAACTTGGTTGCATCGTATTTTACGCTCCAGCCGTTTGCATCGCGGTATACGCTGTTTTCAGGACCGTTCACATAGTTCTCTGCGCTGAAGGTTTCCGGATCCACACCGTCAACCGGCTCAAATATCAGTTCAATACCATCATCAAATGCGCCCTTTACAACACCGTTCTCAACAGAACTGATGACCAGTTCACTCTCAAGGGCTGTTTCACCGCCAAAGGAAAATGCTGCTTTCCCGTCAGCCTGTTTTACATCGAAGGGAACGCCGGTGTTTTCTGCCTCACCATCCTGCGTATAACCGTATGTCTCATCCGTAAAAACATAGAAATATGTCCTGGTCGGGTTTTCCGCTTCCGCAGCATAACTTGCATACACGCCCTTTGTAAAATAAGGTGCTTCAAAAGTCTCTGCCGGCTCCTGCGTTTCGGCCTCAGCCTCAGGTTCCGTGGTCTCTTCTGTTTCCGTCTCTGCCGCCTGCTCTACATCCTGTGCCTCATCAGCGGGAACTGTTGTCTCCTCGACCGTGCTGCCGCATCCTGCCAAAAGCATTCCGGTCGTAGTCACCATAGCCATAACGGCTAACACTTTTTTTACCAGTTTCGATTTCATGGTTTGCCTCCTTGCCTGATCGTAGATTGTTAAAAATTTATCATTGATTTTTTCGTACGTTAATGCATTGCGCATTATTCAAAGCGCAAGCGTTATTATAGCACTCTAAATGCATTTGAAAAGGGGGTAATCCGCACTTTGTAAAAGATTGTGCAAAACAGCCTACTTTTAATGATGCCCCATCTCTTTTATATACATAGTGTCAACAAAGAAAGAAACTAAGCGATGCCTGGCCATGTGATGATTGAAAAAATATGCTCACTTCTGCGTACAGAAATGAGCATATTTCGAAATTTCGCACAATGAACGACTCTGAATCGTTCTGCTGAATTTGAGTGAAACTGTATAAAAACTATGCCTGATAACCGATCTCATCGGCCAGTTTCTTTTCGATCACAACGATGGCATCTCTGTGAAGACGCATGAATGTTGCGGGACACATGGGATCGATCTTGTCATCAAGCAGGAGTTTTTTCGCTGCTTCCTGCTTGTTGCCGTTAATGATCATCAGAAGTGTCTTCGCCTTCATGATGCTTCCCATGCCCATGGTTACCGCATAGCGGGGAACTTCGTCACGGCTTTCAAAAAATCTGGTGTTTGCGTCGATGGTGCTGTCCTCAAGGGTTTCCTGATGTGCTTTTTCATACAGCACTGCGCCGGGCTCATTGAATCCGAGATGTCCGTCGGGACCTACACCGAGCACCTGCAGATCGATATCCGTCTGATCAAGGATGTCATTAAACTCCTTCAGGTTTGCTTCCACATCGCCGGTTCCCTTTGCCACATAGGTATTAGCCTTGTCGATATTGATATGGTTGAACAGATTGTCATCCATAAAAAACCGATAACTCTGGGGATGGTCAGGTGTCAGGCCTACGTACTCGTCCAGATTCACGGAATGAACTTTGGAAAAATCAAGGCCTTCCTCTTTGCATCTTCTGGCAAGCTCCTGATACATGCCCACAGGACTGGAGCCGGTGGCAAGACCGAGAGTGCAGTCCGGTTTTTCACGAACCAGCTTTTCGATCACGTCCGCTGCCTTCTTTGCGCCGTCTTCATAACTCTCTGCTACGATAACCTTCATTGTGATACCTCCTAATTGATTACATGTTTATCGGCTGTCGTTTATCCATACCGGATTTTACACAACCGGTATGTGTGATGGTTTTTGGGTAACTGTTAATAAGTATGAACTGTATTTAATTGTTTTTATTGCTATGATACCCGCTTCAATCTGTTCTTCAGATTACCGGATATTATTAAATTTACCGGATCTTCTTCAGATGTCCGGATGCCTTCATGGCTTCGATGATATCATCTACGCACTTCTCGCAGTCTTTATAGCGGAGTGCTTCGGACATCACGCGAAGTACCGGCTCCGTGCCGGACGCGCGAAGGAGCACGCGGCCTTCGGTTCCGAGATATTCTGTTGCCTCGTCAACCGCCTTCTTCACTGCCGGATCATCTAAGGTTTTTTCCTTATCATCCACTTCAACGTTCTTGAGCACCTGCGGATACATGGTCACTTCCGAAGCGAGAACGGAAAGGGGCAGGTGTGTCTCGATCATAACGGTCATCAGCATGATGGCTGTCACAAGACCGTCACCGGTATGCGCATATTTTCTGAAAATGACATGGCCGGACTGCTCGCCGCCGATCATATGGTCATTTTCCTTCATGTTTTCATAAACATAACGGTCACCGACTTTGGTCTTTTCATAAGAAATACCGATCTTGTCAAAAGCCTTGTACAGACCGAAGTTGGACATGATGGTCGTCACCACGGTATTGTTGGTCAGCATGCCTTTGTTCTTGAAATGCTTTGCGCAGATATACATGATAACGTCACCGTTGACTACATCACCATATTCATCTACCGCAAGACATCTGTCAGCATCACCGTCGAAAGCAAAACCAACATCCACCTTATTCTCACGCACATATTTCTGCAGGCCTTCGATATGGGTGCTGCCTGCATTCAGATTGATGTTCACACCATCCGGCGTATCGTTCATGACATTGACCTTAGCACCAAGAGCATCAAATACGGCGCGGCCGATCATCCAGGAGCTGCCGTTAGCACAGTCAAGAGCCACCCTGCTCTTTTCAAAGGAAACCGGCGCGATATTGGTCAGATATCCGATGTAGCGGCTACGGCCCGAATAGTAGTCGATAGTACGACCGATCTTGTCATCTGTTGCCCATTTCACATCATCGATCTCGCCATCGATGAACTGCTCAACCAGGTCCTGTACCTCATCCTCCATTTTTTCACCTTCGGTATTCATCAGTTTGATACCGTTGTCAAAAAACGGATTATGGCTGGCAGAGATCATGATGCCGCAGTCAAATTCCTCGGTTCTGGTAATATAGCTGACACAGGGCGTGGTGGTTACATGCAAAAGATATGCATCGCCGCCGGAAGATGTGATGCCTGCGGAAAGCGCATTCTCATACATATAGGAAGAACGCCTGGTATCCTTTCCGATCACGATCTTTGCAGGACGCTGTTTTCCGTAATACCATCCGAGAAAACGTCCGATCTTGAACGCATGCTCTGCTGTCAGTACTTCTCCCGCTTTACCGCGGAAACCGTCTGTTCCGAAATACTTTCCCATAGTTTTTTTGTCCTTTCTTGTTTGGCGGGCTTTTGCCCCGTGTGCTTCCCTGGTCCTTCCGTCAAATGGTTTCGGCGCATCTGCAGGGATCATCCATTGCTTCCCTTCCTTTTTGGCCCCTTCAATCTTGCCGTCGCGGCACAGCATGGTGATGCGGCGCTCCGACAGCTCCCATTTTGCGGAAGCACTTCGTACATCCAGATACTTCATAGTTTCCCTTTCTTAATTCATTAGTAGTATATCGGCTCAGCACTTTCATATCGGGCTTTGTACTACTGTTAATCTCTTCGGGTTTTGAGCACTGTAACATCTTCATTATATCGTGCGGGAAGTGTATGTCAAGATACTTTTCGCCCCAAATGTCAAATTACAGAAAAGATATGTCAAGATACAGCGTTTTGTATCTTGACATATCGTTAGATTCACCCAATAACTCGCGGCTGCTATTCACTGCTCCACATACCATCTCACAATCGCTCAGCATTACTATTCAAAGCAACTCCACATTCCCATCTCACAGACACGCATCTTCGCACCTCTACTGCCGCTTTTGCGACAGTCAACTGCAGTTACCCCTTGTGATTACCGAGCAGATGGGGTATAATCGTGTTCAATGTTTTTTGAGGTAACATGTTATGAATAAGACTTACATTAAAAAAATACTGGCCATCGCGGTTCCGATCATGCTGTCAAACCTGATTTCCCAGCTGCAGATGCTGATTGACCGCATTTTTATCGGAAGGCTTTCCTTAGAGAGCATGAGCGCTGTCGGAAACGCTTCATCGCCCATGTGGACTACCATGAATGTTATCTTTTCCCTGACAACGGGCGCAACGATCCTGGTTTCCCAGGCCTACGGCGCCAACGAACTTGACAAGGCAAGGACGATACTGGCTTCGGTATTTAAGTATAACAATTATATTTCCATCCTGCTGTTTCTGTTCTGGCTGCTTTGTCCCGGGGTAGCTTTCCGCCTGATGGGCGTAGATGAAAGCATTATCTCCATGAGCATAGATTATGCGCGGTATTTTGCGCCCATTTTTGTCCTGACAGGCATCGGCGCTTCCGTCAGCTGTATGCTGCAGGTCTGCCAGAAAACACAGATCATGGTGGTATACGGCGCTTCAAGATCCCTGCTCAATGTCCTGCTTGACTATGTGCTGATCTTCGGCCACTTCGGATTTCCCTCCATGGGTGTCAAAGGTGCAGCTCTTGCCACCACCATCGCAGAGCTGATCGGTGACCTGATCATCCTTGTCTATGTACTGAAAACTAAATCGCTGCCGCTCAAGCCCTCCCTTTCGCAGATCCCGCCGGCAAAGATCAAACCCTACCTGCAGACCGTCCGGTACGGTGCGCCGACTGCCTGTGAGGATTTTGCATGGAATTTCGGAAATCTGTATCTGATCGTCATGCTGAACAAGGTTTCCGTAGAAGCAGCAGGTATTCATTCCATTATCTTCGGTGTGGAACTAATCGCCGTGATGCTGGTAGGATCCATCGGCAATGCAACGCTGACTCTCTCCGGCTACGAAACCGGCGGCAAGAATGTAAAAGGTGTGTGGGATGTGGTTTTAAATTCCGCCTTTTTAAGCGGCGTGATCTCTCTGGCAAACCTGATCCTGTTCATGCTGATCCCGCGTCAGATCCTGGGACTGTTTACAACAGATCAGGCTGTCCTTATGGCTGCGCCCATCTATCTGCTCATCGTGGGCATTGACCTTTTCCCGAAAAGCGGAAACATTATCTTCGGTTCCGGCATCAGGGGATACGGCCAGCCCGGCTGGATGTTAAAGACGCAGCTTTTCGGGACGTTTTTCATCATTACCGCCAGCAGCCTGATGGTCATGGTATTCCACATGGGAATCCGCGAGATCTTCTGCCTGGTAGTGGCCGACGAAACCCTGCGCTTTATCCTCAATAACTGGAAACTATGGAGGATCAGTAAAGATCATATTAAACGGACATCAAAAAAGGAGAGCCTCCGAATATGAGACTCTCCTTCGTTTGGGTGTCAAAAAGAACCGTCCCCAATGACACCCTTAGACAACACCACCACTTACTCTGTAAACAGGGCTGTTGAATAATATCTGTCACCGCTGTCAGGCAGCAGGGCAACGATCACTTTGCCTTCGTTTTCGGGTTTCTTTGCCAGTTCGATTGCGCCGTGCAGAGCTGCGCCGGAAGAAATACCTACGGAAATGCCTTCCTTCTTGGCCAGAAGTTTTGCTGCCGCAAAAGCGTCTTCGTTCTTGGCACGGAAGATCTCATCAAATACGCCGGTGTTCAGCACATCGGGAACGAAACCTGCGCCGATTCCCTGGATCTTATGCGCTCCTGCCTTGCCTTCGGAAAGAACCGGTGAATCATCGGGCTCAAGTGCTACAACCTTCACATCCGGGTTCTGCTCTTTTAAGTATTCGCCGGTACCTGTTACGGTTCCGCCGGTACCTACACCTGCGATAAAGATATCTACCTTGCCGTCGGTGTCTTTCCAGATCTCCGGACCGGTGGTTGCTTTATGGATCGCAGGATTTGCGGGATTGATGAACTGTCCGGGAATGTAGCTTCCGGGAATCTCAGCTGCAAGCTCTTCTGCTTTTGCAATGGCACCCTTCATGCCCTTAGACCCTTCCGTCAGAACCAGTTCTGCGCCATATGCCTTAAGGATATTTCTGCGCTCAACGCTCATGGTCTCAGGCATGGTCAGAATAATGCGATATCCTTTGGCTGCTGCGATGGAGGCAAGGCCGATACCGGTGTTGCCGCTGGTAGGCTCAATGATCACGGAGCCTTCCTTCAACAGTCCTTTTTCCTCAGCGTCTTCGATCATGGCTTTCGCAATACGATCTTTTACACTTCCTGCGGGATTAAAATACTCCAGTTTTACAAGAATGGTCGCCTTCAGCCCCAGTTCCTTTTCAATATTGGTCACCTCTACGAGAGGGGTATTTCCGATCAGTCCCAATGTTCCTTTATAAATGTTAGCCATAGTTTTTTCCTCCTGAATATTATATATGTTTTTCGGCTGTCGTATATTCTTATCGAACTTTATACTGTCTTTTTCAGACTATTATTCTTTATTCTACCACATTTTCATGAATTATACCGCTGCAAATCCTTTTTCCAGATCTGCGATGATATCATCAATATGCTCTGTTCCGATGGAAAGTCGGATGGTGCTCTGTGAGATGCCCTGATCCGCAAGTTCTGCATCGGAAAGCTGGGAATGGGTGGTGGTCGCAGGATGGATCACAAGGCTCTTGACATCAGCCACATTTGCCAGCAGTGAGAAGATCTCCAGGTTATCGATGAACTTCCATGCTTCCTCTTTTCCGCCCTTGATCTCAAAGGTAAAAATGGATGCTCCGCCGTTCGGGAAGTATTTCTCATACAGCGCATGATCCGGATGATCGGAAAGGGAAGGATGGTTGACTTTTGCTACCTTCGGATGATTTGCCAGGAAAGATACGACTTTCTTGGTGTTCTCTGCATGTCTGTCAAGTCTCAGGGACAGTGTCTCTACGCCCTGCAGCAGCAAAAATGCATTAAACGGCGAGATCGTTGCACCGGTATCACGAAGGAGGATCGCTCTGATATAAGTAACAAATGCTGCGGGACCAACCACGTCATAGAAGGATACGCCGTGATAACTCGGATTCGGCTCTGCGATATTCGGATATTTGCCGCTTTCCTTCCAGTTAAACTTGCCTGCTTCCACGATGATGCCGCCGAGGGTTGTGCCGTGGCCGCCGATGAACTTGGTAGCGGAATGAACCACGATGTCTGCGCCATGCTCGATGGGTCTGATCAGATAAGGGGTTCCGAAGGTGTTATCGATAACAAGGGGCAGGCCGTGCTTATGTGCAATTTCTGCTACCGCATCAAGATCGGGAATGTCACTGTTGGGATTTCCGAGGGTCTCTAAATAGATGGCTCTGGTGTTTTCCTGAATGGCACCTTCTACCTCAGCGAGGTTGTGTGCATCTACAAAAGTGGTCTCAATCCCGTACTGCGGAAGGGTATGAGCCAAAAGATTGTAGCTGCCGCCGTAGATGGTCTTTTGCGCAACGATGTGTCCGCCGTTTGCTGCAAGCGCCTGAATGGTGTATGTGATAGCTGCTGCACCGGAGGCCAGTGCAAGAGCTGCGCTTCCGCCTTCTAATGCTGCCAGTCTTTTTTCCAGAACATCCTGTGTGGAATTGGTCAGTCTGCCGTAGATGTTGCCTGCGTCTGCAAGTCCGAAACGGTCTGCTGCGTGCTGGCTGTTATGGAATACATATGAAGTTGTCTGGTAAATGGGAACCGCTCTGGAATCGGTTGCCGGATCTGCTGTTTCCTGTCCTACGTGTAACTGTAATGTCTCAAATCTATAATCGCTCATGGTGTTGTCTCCTTTTTATTTTAATTTTTTGTGGTGTGTTTTGTTTGTGGTGTTTTTTCTATTTGGTTTTGTTGCATAAGAAAAGCCCGGGGGCTTACTTTGGCTCCCGGGCTCATGGTCTTTCCTGCTTTAACATCGCAGCATATCAGGGCGCATTTCGTCGCAACATCGCGCCCCGGCCATAAAACGAGCCCGGGAGTTCAGCATTCGACAACAACACATGACGTTATTCAGTTTCACATAACTTGTCTTCAACATGTCTTTCTCCTCCCGTTTTAATCTCGTTTCGCAAGGCCGTAATGCTTTTGGCTTGAAACTGGTGCTATCTTATCACCTTTCACCTACTGTGTCAATAGGTTATTTGAAAAAATTTTAAAAACCCTATCCGGTCATATCCATCGTATGCTTTCCCGAACCATGCAGCCTTGCCATTGCGCGTGCCAGATTTGCCCTGGAAATATGATATTCCACGATGCTTTGCTTCTGGGACAGCTGTTCTTTTGCGCGCTCCATAGCCGCCTCTGCGCGGAAGGCATCGATCTCATCCGGACGCTCTGCAGAATATACCAAAAGTATCACGCCGCTTTTTTCTACCTTCAGCAAACCATCGGATACGATGGCAACCTTCCATTCTCCCTTTTCAGTTCTGAAACGGACCTCACCCACCTCAATGGCGGTACTCATTTTTTCATGCCCTGCCAGGATGGCCATTTCACCATCAAAGGAGGGAAAAATGAGGATCTCGCACTCACCTTCATAAAAAACGCGGTCGCAGGCGAGGATCCGAAGCTGAAATGTTTTCATCTTTTTTCCTTTAATAACCTGTATTGATCACAGGTTTATTCCACCGGTTTTTCATACCGGATTTTACACTGCCACAATTGATCAATAGTTTTTTACTTTGTATTGTCTCAATGGTCTTTCTGATGCCCTTACAGCGTCTTCGCCTTCGCGATCACATCCTCAATCGTGCCCACATTGAAGAATGCCGCTTCCGGGTATTCATCCATCTCGCCGTCCAGGATCGATGCAAAGCCGCGGACGGTTTCCGCTACGGGAACGTAAACGCCTTTGACGCCGGTGAAGTTTTCTGCCACATGGAATGGCTGTGACAAAAATCTCTGGATCTTTCTGGCTCTGTATACGGTCTGCTTGTCCGCCTCGGAAAGTTCCTCCATACCGAGGATCGCGATGATATCCTGCAGTTCCTTGTATTTCTGAAGCGCTTCCTGAACGCCTCTGGCCACGCGGTAATGCTCTGCGCCCACCACGTCTGCTTCAAGAATTCTGGAAGACGACTCA
Source organism: Lachnospiraceae bacterium (assembly GCA_016282215.1). GTDB lineage: Bacteria > Bacillota > Clostridia > Lachnospirales > Lachnospiraceae > RGIG7926. Next base: position 3,779 of record JAEEKC010000131.1, on the reverse strand, counting down.
AGCGGATCCACCGCCGGATAAATACCCTGTTCCACGATTTTTCTGGACAAAACCGTCGTCGCATCCAGATGGGAAAAAGTCGTAGCCGGTGCCGGGTCCGTCAGGTCATCCGCAGGTACGTAAACGGCCTGCACGCTGGTAACGGAACCGTCCTTTGTGGACGCGATCCGCTCCTGCAAAAGACCGAGGTCATTTGCCAGGGTAGGCTGATATCCCACTGCGGAAGGCATGCGTCCGAGCAACGCGGAAACTTCGCTGCCTGCCTGAATGAAACGGAAGATATTATCGATAAAGAGCAGGACATCCTGATTCTGCACATCACGGAAATATTCCGCCATAGTCAGTCCGGTTTCCGCCACACGCATACGCGCTCCGGGGGGCTCGTTCATCTGTCCGAAAACAAGTGCCGTTTTGGAAAGCACGCCGCTTTCCTTCATTTCATTCCAAAGGTCATTCCCCTCTCTCGAGCGCTCCCCGACGCCTGTAAAAATAGAATAGCCGCCGGACTGGGTTGCCACGTTGTTGATCAGTTCCTGGATCAGTACGGTTTTGCCCACGCCGGCTCCACCGAACAATCCGATCTTGCCGCCCTTGGAATAAGGCGCTAAAAGGTCGATAACTTTGATACCCGTTTCAAGCATCTGCGCAACGGGGCTCTGGTCTTCAAATGAAGGGGGCTGTCTGTGAATGCACCAATGATTTTCATCCTCTAGGCTTTCTCCGCCGTCAAGGGTATCTCCGAGCACATTAAAAAGTCTGCCAAGGGTCTTTTCCCCCACCGGTACAGTGATGCCGGAACCGGTGGCTGTCACTTCCATATCGCGGTGCAGGCCTTCGCTGGGCCCAAGCATGATGCAGCGCACTACATTATGTCCGATATGCTGTGCCACTTCCATCACAAACCGTTCCCCACGGTAAGTCACATGCAACGCATCGAGAATAGCCGGCAGCTGCCCGCTTGCAAATTCCACGTCCACGACGGGACCGGAAACCTGTACGATTCTTCCTATACTTTCTGCCATTGGTGATATTGCTCCCTTATTGTTTTTCCGGGCTGACTGCCCTTTTTCAATCTATTTTTTTCTATCTGTTTTTTAATTCTATTTCTGCGATTGCATCGATGGCGGACCTACTTTCCCTGCGAAGCCTTCTTTTTCTTCAGGGCCTTCGCACCGCTGATAACCTCAGTGATCTCCTGGGTAATGGCCGCCTGGCGCACCCGGTTATATTCGATGGAAAGCTCGGCAAGCATGGCATTCGCATTATCCGTAGCAGACTGCATCGCCATCATGCGCGCATTTTCTTCCGATGCAAAAGCCTCTACCATCGCACCATAGATAAAACCGGTCAGATAGTTATAAACCAGATTTTCGAGGATCGACCTGGGGGTAGGATAGAATAGATACCAGTCATCCTTCTCATCGATCACTTCGGGATTTAACGTTCCGTTCGCGATCTTTTCCTGTATCTCGGACACTACGAATTCCTGTGTCTTCAGGGGTAACAGCCGCTGTACCTGCACTTCTTCCTTCATGGAATTGACCATGCGAGTGTAGATCAGATACACTTCATCGAATTCTTCATTCTGATACTTCGTCACAATACGGCCCGTGATCATCCTGGCCCTGTGTATGGTCGGGTTATTGGCGGAAAAATAAAAATCATCCGCCAGCGGGTATTTTTGTGCGCGAAAATGAGCGCGCCCTAACTCTCCTACCACAAACAGTTGCTTCAGCGTTGTCCAGTCCGGCTCTTCGTTTTCCCCGTCTTTTATCTCCTCTTCTTCAGCAGAAGGCGGCGGTCCGATCAATTCCTGTGCCTGGCTCAGCACGTTGTGGTTGTAGGCACCCGCCATGCCCTTATCACCGGTCATGACGATATAAGCCCGACGCTTGTAGGTCTCTTTTCTGTCCTCGCTGCGGTTATCAAAAAAGATGTCTTCAATGTTGGGAAAATGCAGAAGGATATCCGTGATCTCCTCCTCCAAGGCGAAAAAGTAGGGTTCCGTGTCTGCCAGTTTTTGTTTGGCTTTGCGCAGTTTCATGGAACTCATCAGGTACATGGCCTTGGTGATCTTCATGGTATCCTTGATGCTCTTTATGCGGTTTTGGATTTCTTTCGCATTTGCCACTTGTTTGCTGCCCTGTTATTGATATAATTTAGTCCGCGTCGCCCCTGCGTGTCCGGGGATTTTTCTCAGACGAAATTTTCGATTCGAAATAAACCCGGAAACCTTCGGTGCGCCGCTCATTGGTTATACTTATTGTTTACTCGTTCTTCACGAATACCGGCTCGCTCTCAGGAAGTGCTTCGGACAGTGCCTTCTCTTCCTCGGCAATCTCTTCCTGCGCCGAAACATCGTCCGCGAATTCGTTTGCCGCTTCTTCGATGGCCTCGCGGATCTCATCTGTCAGGACCCCTTCGCTTTCGATCTGGTTATAGACATCGGAATGGTTTTCCGCAAAGTAGTCGAGGAGCTCGGTCCGGAAGATTTTGATGTTCTCTATGGGTATTTTTTCAAACACGCCTGCATTTGCAGAGGCCAAAAGGATCACCTGTTCCGGCATGGAGAGGGAATGGCCTAAGGGCTGTTTTAACAGTTCCATCAGGGCGCGGCCATGGGCAAGTTGTTTTTTGGTGCTCTCATCCAGATCTGATGAGAACTGGGTGAAAACTTCCATCTCACGGTACTGCGCAAGGTCGATACGGATGGAGCCAGCTGCCTTTTTCATGGCTTTTGTCTGGGCTGCGCCGCCCACACGGGATACGGAAAGTCCCACATTGACCGCCGGGCGCTGTCCGGAATTGAACAGTTCGCTCTCCAAGTAGATCTGTCCGTCGGTAATGGAGATCACGTTGGTCGGAATATATGCCGACACATCCCCCGCCTGTGTTTCGATGATAGGCAGGGCCGTAATGGAACCACCGCCCGCTTCGGGAGAAAGTCTCGCCGAGCGTTCCAGCAGTCTTGAATGCAGGTAAAATACGTCTCCGGGATAAGCCTCGCGGCCGGGAGAACGTTCCAGCAAAAGTGAGATGGCACGGTAGGCCACTGCATGCTTGGACAGGTCATCATAGACGATCAGCACATCTTTGCCGCGGTACATAAAGTATTCTGCCAGTGCCGTTGCCGCATAGGGTGCCACATACTGCAGGGGCGCGGGATCGGCGGCCGTTGCACAGACAACAATGGTATAATCCATGGCCTCATGGCTCTTTAAGGTATTGACAAGCTGCGCAATGGTTGAAGATTTTTGTCCGATGGCAACATAGATGCAGATCACGTCTTTACCCTTCTGATTCAAAATGGAATCCAGGGCGATCGAGGTTTTACCGGTCTGTCTGTCGCCGATGATCAGCTCTCTTTGTCCGCGACCGATCGGGAACATGGAATCGATGGAAAGGATTCCGGTTTCCATAGGCACGGATACGGATTTTCTCTCAACTATGGAAGGCGCGGGGTTTTCCATTCGGCGGAAGCCGTCGGACGCGATCTCGCCCTGTCCGTCAATGGGTTCGCCAAGGGCATTGACGATACGGCCGAGGAACTCTTTTCCCACAGGCACACCTGCCATACGTCCCGTACGGACGACGCGACTGCCTTCATGAAGTTCGGTGTCCGGTCCGAACAGGATGACACCGATCTCATCGCGCCGTACATCCTGCACCATGCCTTTGATACCGCAGTCAAACATAACGATCTCGCCGTAAGCAGCATGATCGATGCCGTCAACGTTGGCAATGCCGTCACCCACCCAGGTGATCATGCCCACTTCCTT
>JAEEKC010000130.1 GCA_016282215.1 Lachnospiraceae bacterium | reverse complement strand
TGACTGTATTTTTTCATGCTTCCCGTCTTTGAATAAATCTTTCAGTATACGTATCTGGTCCGGTGAAAAATGGGAAATGCTCACCACATTCTCATGGGATACCTTAACCCGCCCGGAAAACATGATCCCTGCAATCTCAGGCTCGCATTTTCTTATGATGTCCATGGCCCTTGCATACTGGGTATACTTCCGTACCGTTCCGTATGAAATCTTAAAGTCCTTTCCCAGCTCTTCCTCTATCTTTGTCTTCGTTCCTTTCAGATCCTTTGCCACCATCCCGGCATCCTTCATCTGTGTTACATATTTTTCGTACCGGACCATAAACTTCTTTCCGATATAATACTTCCTGTACTCTTCGCTCAGGTCGAGTCTTTTAAGGCTCTTGTCACAGATCCATTCCATCACGTCATAACGGGAATCAAGGTCCAGATCATATGTAAAAAACGGTATGCAGTGCCTGTGAAATATCACATACCTTTTATGTCCGTCCACAACAAAACCGCGCCAGACCATTATGGGTTTTATCGCACCCGATCTTATGATATTTTGTTCCAGCCGCTTTACATATCCAGCAGTTTCCTGTATCTGCAACATGGCAAATTCTTCATCTATCCGCAGGTCATACAATGCATACCTGCGTATTTGTCTGTCCTGCATTATGTTCCCACAGCCTCCGCTTCATATTCAATAGGTTCTGAATCATTGAAATTAAAAACCACAAACCGGTGTTTCTCGCTGAACCACCCGATCACCCTGTAAGTTTTTTCATTTTGGGCACCAAAGCAGAGTTTCTGCAACGCCTCAACAAAGTACTGACTGTAGAACTCGCAGCACTGATGGCTGTCATTTAAAATCGTCCAATAAATCTTTCTGGCAGATTGTCCCTTTTCGTCTGTCTTCCTGACAATAAAAATCTTTTTTTCCGGATTGATAAGGAACTGGACATACTCCGGATCATCAAGCAGTCTCAACACATGCTTATAAAGCCGGATCCGTTTTTTCTTCAGGTCAACTGTCAGAACCGGCTGATTCTTCGGCATTGCCGCATCCTTCATTTCCACTTTCTGTCGATTCTTCGATTGTTCCTTCATTTTTTTCTACTCCGCTTTCCGATTCTGCTGAATGTTCGGCATTTTCCCTTTTTATTTCTTTTGGGTCTTTTTCAAGAGTGAACACCGCAGCATCGTTAAAGATGCTGACCAAATTACTGCCCTGATGCTCCCGGACAGGAATACCGAATTGATTCTTCCAGTCTTCGGGATAGTTGGGTATCTTCGATGAAGTAACCTTCCCGTCCTCCCTGACATTACGCTTAAATACTTCCGGTGAAGTAAGGTCGTAGACAAAAATCTGTCCGAGCCTGGTATCCTTAAGCTTTCCCACCAGTCTGTAACGGTCGTTTGGATCCCATCCCATCAGGGCTATGACTTTGGCAAAGAATATCTTGCAGCTGATCTGTTTTGGTGATCTTCTTTCCGTTGCGGAACACCACCTGAAAGAGTCCTTTTCATCCTCTGTACATGGCCGCACAGCCACCTTCTTTTCATCTGGATTCACCAGCATCTGGATGTAGTCATACTCTTCCATTTTTCGTATGCAGGCAGTATTTACATACACTTTGCGGTCTGCAAATGTCAGGCAGGGTTCATAAGTATGTGAAAAGTATTCTCCCCTTACAACCTGGTATCCCTCATAATTAAAATCGGGATCGTCGATGATCTCCATTTCCGTCCTGCGCTTTTCACCCACTTAATGCTACCTCCCCGTTTATGTCTTTCATTAAAATTTCTATTCTTCCCGCCACGCTTTCCTGTGAAGGGATCTGTATTTCAGGATGCGGGTTATAACTTACCATTTCGAGCGGTATGATGATCGGCAGCTTTGTTTGCCTTAAGGCTGTATCAAAAGAAATCTGCTTCAGGTAATAATTGTCACCAAATCCGTCCGCCCACGATTTTGGAAATCCTATAATGCTGTATTTATTGCCGTATATCTCTTTTTCAGGATCCGCAGGCAAATCCTCCACCGCCATATCAACGCTCTCAAGGGGCATTAGCTTCTCAGCATCGTCAACATTGAAAACCAGCAGTTTTGTTTCGTCGTTATCAATCACGGCCCCGTGAATGCTATAACGATAAGAAGTATCCCATCCAAGGAGCTCAAATATGCAGGGCATGATGGCTGTCACTGCGATATCCCGCGGCTGTCTGATGCCATTCTTTTTCTTCACCCATTGAAAACCCAACCTGCTCTCAGCCTTAGTAGCGCGTACCACAAGAAGCCTCTTTTCAGGATGTACCAGGATCTCAACATATTCGCTATCTATGCGTTTTATTGCTGCTGTTGTAAATTTAATCTTTTTCATGGAAAAAGAAACCATGACCTTATTTGCAACATCAAGGAATTCAGAACGGACTACTTCAAATCCCCTAAAGTCCGGATCCCCTTTATATACCTTTATCGTACCATCACTGCTCAGGATGCCTTCTCCAGCTTTCCTTGATGCATCCCAGTAATCTTTCGGCTTAAATCCTGACCAGCGGGGATTGATAGGGACAAAGCCTGCCAGCTGTCCCTCCGGGATAACCTTCAAAACCGGCAGGATATTCTTATTCCCGCACCTTGAATATTGCAGGATATGCTGGACAGCAATAAAATCTGACCTTGAAATGATAGGTTCGTGATGTTCTTCCTGGAAATATTGGTTACGGTCCTGCATGTTTTTCTTTGGCTTATGGTCAAGGTAGCTTGGTGTAAACGTCTTTCTGGCAAGCACGGATCCGCAGTGCCGTTCATTTCTCAGCTGGTCAAGGATGGACTGACTGGCCCATGTGGTATTTCCCTTCTTAGTCCTTCTCCCAAGGTTTGTCATGGTTTCTGCAATCTGGCCGGTTGAATACCCGAACAGAAACAGAAAGAATATCAGCCTTACTGTTTTAGCTTCCTCTTCATTGATAACAAGGTTCCCGTCTTCATCCCGGTCATAACCAAGAAGCGGTGGCGTTAAAAATATCCCCCTTTTAAACCGCATCTCAATTGATGCATTCATAATCTCACTTTTATTGTGGCTTTCCTCCTGGGCCATAGTAGAAAGGAAAGCAATGGTCATTTCACTCTGAGAGTTAAGCGTATTCAGGTTCTCAGTTTCAAAAAAGACCCCAATGGGCGGATTCATGGCACCGAGTTTCCTGATATAACCGACACTGTCAAGGAGATTTCTTGCGAACCTCGAAACACTCTTGGTCACAATAAGGTCTATCTTCCCGTTTTCACAGTCATCGATCATCCGGATGAAATTGTCCCTGTGCTGAAGTGATGTTCCGGATATTCCCTCGTCAGCATAGATATCAACCAGTGTCCAATTAGGGTTTCTTGCTATCAGATCCGTATAGTGGTTTTTCTGCAGCTCATATGAAGATGTCTGGTTGGGGTCATCGGTCGATACACGCGCGTACACAGCTACCCTTAAGTTTCTCTCCTTGTCAAAGATATCTATCTTTGGTATGGCTGTTATGACAGAAAGCAGGTCTTCGTTGACACCCTTGTACCTTTCCCTGATCTTGGCTTTCTTTTCTTCAGTATTTGCGAGCTTTTCTTCAGACCCTATCATTCACCTGCACCTTATTCTGTCCGTGTTGTTTTCACTAGTATCTACCATTACCGTAACCACGATCGCATCTATTGTAGTACCGAGGATAGCCGCCATAATTACCAGGTTATCTATCGTGGGCATATTGATGCCGCCTTGCCATTTATACACTGCATGCGGGGATCCAAGCCCCAACAAGCGGGAAAGATCCTTAACCGAAAGACCCGCTTCATCACGGAGCCTTGTTATGTTTTTGCCTGTTGCCTTTAGATCTATGACAGGTATCTTTTCCACCCATCTTCCCTCCATATTTGCTCCCGGATCACAGCGTCGTTGTCACGCGCTTTAGATTATAAAGCAAAAAACCACGCAAATTAATAAACCTATAG
>JAEEKC010000129.1 GCA_016282215.1 Lachnospiraceae bacterium | reverse complement strand
CTTCATACCGTTCCTTTTGCCTTTACATCCGATTCAGACAGATCTTCCTTGATCTGAGTCGTAGAGATTTCCGGCGTTCTGGGCAGATAAACCACTTCACAATACTCCTTCAAAAAATCGAATTTTCCTTCCCAGTCATCTCCCATAACAAAGGTATCTACCTTGAATTCCTTCACATCAGAGATCTTCTGGTCCCAGCCTTCCTCCGGTATCACCAGATCCACGTACCGGATCGCCTCCAAAAGTTTCTTGCGCTTTTCATAAGAAAAATAGCACTTCTTCTGTTTCTCGTTCCAGTTAAACTCATCCGTAGACAATGCCACGATCAGATAATCGCCGTAAGCCTTGGCTCTTTGCAGCAGATTGACATGCCCATAATGAAGCAGGTCAAAGGTTCCGTATGTGATCACCTTTTTCATTTCATTCTCCCTTGTTATATATTCGTTAGCAGCCGCTTACCTTTCCAGCTTTTAACATAAGCTTCATGTGCGGCAAGCGCATCCTTGTATTCGGCCGGCATTTTCCCTTCGATCAGCCAGTCGATCACTCTGTCGCAGGCCATTGTATCAACTGTGTCAAAATGATCCCTGACATAGGCAGCCACTTTTTCACTCTCAAAATCCTCACCTTCGATCGCGGCAAGCAGCTCGCCGAAGTCGGTCACCACTTTCCCGGGCGCGTTCTCACGGTAAGGTCTGTGAAAGCCGCGTTCCCCTGCATAGGCTTCTTCATCAAAAGCATAAAACAGCATGGGCTTTTGCAGCAGTGAAAACTCAAACAATGCCGAAGAATAATCCGTGATCAAGAGATCCGTGATTTGAAACAGATCCTCGATCTTTTCGCATCCCGCGTCTATGATCAGATCCTTGCACCCATCCGGTATCGCGGGTTTTTGTTTCACCCAGGGATGCATCTTTAAAAGGATCACCCAGCCTTTTTTCTCTGCCAGCTCATATAGTGCCAAAAGATCGATGCGGTCATACGGATAATGTGCATCCTGAAAGCCTCTGCCACGGTAAGTCGGTGCAAAGAGCATAACACGCCTGTCACGACATACCGGATACATTTCCAGCAGCCGGTTCCTGGCCATCTCCACGGACTTCGAATCCAGAAAACGGTCCATCCTCGGAATCCCACAGGGTATGATCTGTTCTCCGGCTATGCCCCAGAGCTCTGAAAAGATATCTCTGACTTTGACGGATGATACCGTTGCATAGGTGATCCGTCTGTGGGAAGACATAGGTGCCACCGCGCCTTTGCACCCCCATCTGCTGTAACCGGTTGCCTTGAAGCCGACTCCTGCGTGCCATAACTGGATCAGGGACAGATCCTTTCCGGGATCCAGCCAGTCCAGCATCGGTACATGTTCATCGATCACAACCACAGCATTCTTTGCAAGTCCGGCCGCCAGCCTGATATCGTCGAGAAAGCCTCTTTTCCTTCCGGCAGGATTGATAAAAGCCTGATGGATCTGCCACTTTTTCCCCATGCCCCTTGCGATCATGCGTTCACGCAGCGCATCCGGATTATCAGCAGGAAGTCCCTCATGCAAACGCAAAAACAGGATGCTGTTTTTTCTGCTCTTTGCGCAAAGGCGCTTCTGCAGATGATACCAGCTCCTGATCATATCCTTTTTCCGGTCCGAAACAAAGCGGCGCGGATTCTTCTTTCCGTCAAAATCACTGACTTCTATGACAAGGGATTTATTCTCTGACCTGTTTGGTCGGATCATCACTTTATAATGACAACCCTTCCTATATGGAAACTTTGCGATCAAAGCGGCTTTGTCATCAGCTGAATCAATGCGGATATCGTCTGCTGTTACTACATCCGAAAGACAGGTTCCGTCGCCACCGGAAACAGCGATCCTGTAATTACCCGGATCCAGGCAGGCATTATCTCCGCGGTTTGTGATCAGAAAAGTAAGCACCCGCTTACTGCCTTCCGATCTTACGGATTCGAATACGCCGCAGCATCTGCGGCTTTTTGTTTCCACAACATAAAACTGAAGCGCATCCGCTCCTTCCCCTTCCCAGGGTTGTCCATCTTTTGTAACCCTGAGCGTCAGTTCGAGACGGATCCGCTTTTGGCAAATCCCTGTAACCGTGCAGGATACCCTGCGTCCGGCATCATCCTTACTGTTCACTACAGTCCCCGCTCCCTGCGATAGGCTGCAAGACCACCCCAGGCGGTGTCTTTTTCCGAAAGGATCAGATCATCCTTTGTCATGCCCTCAGGCATTGGCCAGTCGATCCCGATCTGGTCATCGCACCAGAGCAATCCGCCTTCATCATTCGGGTGATAAAAGTCCGTGCATTTATAGGCAAATTCCGCATAATCCGAAAGCACGATAAAACCATGTGCAAAATTTTTCGGAATAAAAAACTGTTTCTTATTCTCAGCGGACAGCCGCACACCAAACCACTGTCCGAAGGTCGAGCTGCCTTCCCGAAGGTCAACTGCCACATCAAACACTTCGCCGCTGATCACACGGACCAGCTTATCCTGCGGAAACTCCTTCTGGAAATGCAGACCTCTCAGAACGCCTTTCTTTGAGGCGGACTGGTTGTCCTGAACAAATACATGATCGATCCCAGCCTCTTTGAAATCATTTGCATTATAGGTCTCACAAAAATACCCACGGGCATCACCGAACACAGTCGGTGTGATCACATACAATCCTTCGATATGACAAGTCTCAACCGTTATTTTTCCCATATCACTTTCTCCAAATCATGTCTTTCAATATCTATTTACAGTAACCCCACGCCCCATCTCACAGACACGGTGCTTCGCAAACATCATACACGAAAAATTCGAAAATGTCTACCTGCCCGCTTAATAGCTCATCAGCTCTGAGATCATCGTCAGAATGGAGCTGCCGTAATTGGTATCGGTTGCCCAGCCCTTTCCATTCGGGTTGTCTGGAATTCCCAGCCACTCTACGTAGGGAGCGGTATTTCTGGTCACATACGTAAACCGGTCATCCACACAGGCCTGAACCAGCGGTGCCGTTGTCGCATACGCTTTCAGATGCTGCACCTGTGCGCGGATCCCGATCTGAACACTGGGATAGGAATTTCCCGGTACGCCGCCTGTTGCGCCAAGCCCGGCGAAGTTATACTGGGAAATATTCACATCGCCGCCATAGCGGAGGAAATTCGTTTCCTTCATCGCCTGGCAGAACGCTACTTCGGTACGGATCCCTTCTACAGTGCATTCATCCATGTAAAGCTTGCAGAATTTTCGCAGGGACGGTGCATCCGATCCGCTGTAGAATGACGGATACGGCGCATGCGCCTGGAAATATGCAACCATCTGATCAAGTGTCACATCGCTGACTCCGGCAATGCTGTAAAGCTCCGGGTCTTTTCCGAGTTCGAACACACCCTTGAGCAGGAGCTTGGAAATCCCGTTCTTCAAAGTAACGGTTACTTCGTATTTATACTTTCCGTCATGGTCATCATGATACTTCCCGTTTACTTTTACCGTCCAGGCATTATCGGATAGTTTTGCCTTATAGGTATGAACCTCAGCCTTATCCGCTTTCGGCCACGCCTTGACACTGACAGATGCCACTTCCGAATCCGAATTGATGTTGGAAATGGTCAGGATGCTCTTTGTGCTGCCGTCTGCCGCATAGTTTAAGAAGCCGCCGGAAACGCCGGAAACCGTTACCTTCTTGGTCTTTCCGACTTTGACATATTTTCCGCCCACATAAGCATAGGCTGTGATCTTATAGACACCTGCCGCACCAAAATCCGCAATAGCGGCTTTTACTGTATAAACACCGGAAGACTTCGTCTTTTTCGTATAGGTTTTTGTTTTATTCGCCTCTACGGATTTTACCTTGAACTTCACTTTCGTGACCTTGCCGAGAAGTTCGGTATTCTTGGCTTTCATAACCAGTTTGGACTGTGCCGCGGAAAGGGATACCGTTACCTT
>JAEEKC010000128.1 GCA_016282215.1 Lachnospiraceae bacterium | reverse complement strand
TTTCCGTCATGGAATTCTCCTGTATTTGTTTTTCATATTTCGATTTCATGATACGAATTGCTCTATGCTGTTGGCAACTCTTGCAATCATTCTCACAGCAATTCTCTTGATTCAGAAAACCGTAAACTATCATCATAGTACCATATTCCGAACTATTTTGAAGTTTTTTTGAAAAATCGTATTGACAACGAATTGAAAAGGTGGTATTTTTACTACGACAGACATAGTACGACAGACAAAGCAACGTCTGACAAAGTAACGACAGGCGAAGTACGACAGTCGTTGTAATGACTGGCGAAGTACAAAAAGAGGAGAAAGGGTAGTGTAAAGTCCAATATGAAAAAACTGAACCGATAAACTACTGATAAATTAGGAGGTGAAGGAATGGATCAGAACATGACGGCAGGCATCAGCTCAGATGTCATCCGCGGATACAACGACACGATGATCCTGTTCATCCTGCAGAAGGAACCGTCCTACGGATATGAGATATCCAAGCAGATCCGGACCCTGACGGAAGGGAAATACATCATCAAGGAAACAACGCTGTATTCGGCATTTACCAGGATGGAGAAGAACGGATATGTGGAATCCTACGTAGCGGAGCCGGACACCACGGGAAGCGGCAAGAAAAGAACCTACTACAGGATCACGGAGCAGGGAAGAGCGTACTACAAAGAAAAATGCGCTGAATGGACGCTGACGAAGGAAGTTGTAGAGCACTTTATTCAGCAGGACACCGGACCGGGAGACAGCGGAAACGGAGCCGGAGCGGAAACAGGGCTTGTACCGGTCGGATAAGGCCGGGCAGGGAAACGAGAGTTGAGATAAGACATTTCGGCAGTTTGTAGTATGACATGAAAATGACAGCCGGAAATAATCGTTAAAGGCAGTGCGAAGCATGGTATGAAAATACAGTGGTGCAAAACTGCTAACAGACAAGGAGGATGAGAGAATGGAAATCATTCGGAATTATTTGGAAAATATGTTTGCCAACCTTCCCAACACGGCGGAGGTAAGAAAGGCAAAAAATGAACTCGGTCAGATGATGGAAGATAAATACCGGGAACTGATCGAAGAAGGAAAGAGCGAGAACGAGGCAGTCGGCACTGTGATCTCTGAATTCGGCAACTTGGACGAACTGGCCGAGGAACTTGGCCTGGAAGAAGAAGTGGAACAGGAAAAAGCGACCATGCAGGAGAGCCCGAGAAGGATGATCAGTTTTGACGAGGTCAAGGATTTCCTCAGGGATGAAGCAAAATCGGCTTTCGGCATCGCACTCGGAGTTGGGATCATCATCATCAGTGTTACCTGGCCGATCCTGACCGGGGTGGTAAGTTTTCTGCCGGACGCCCTCGGCGTGATCCCGATGTTCGTGATGATCGCCGTTGCGGTCATGCTCTTCATCATCAGCGGAAATATCACGGACCGCTGGAAATTCATGAAAAAAGAACTTTGTTCCATTGATTATGCAACAGCGACTTTTGTGCATCAGGAAAAAGATCACTTCAAGAGCAGCTACGCAGTACAGCTGACCATCGGCATTACCCTTTGTGCACTTTGCTGGGTGCCGGTTGCAGTCCTTGATGGTATCACCCCCTTCGGACTGACAAAGGTTGGAGATTTCCTTTCCACGATGGGTGTCATCTGTCTCTTCGTGTTCTGTGCACTGGGCGTATTTTTGATCATCCATGCAAGCAGTATCATGGGATCCTATGAGCAGCTGCTGAAACTGAATGCAAGAGATACGGTTGGCGGATCCTTTGCAGATGATGGCGAAGAGGGGTTTGCTAACCCGCTTGTCAACGGAATCATGGGAATCTACTGGCCCACAGTCCGCGCGATCTACCTGATCTGGTCATTTTTGACCTTTGCCTGGTATAAAACCTGGATCATCTGGCCGGTTGCCGGCATTATCTACGGGGTGTGCTCAGGCATTTTCAGAAAGAAAGATGAGCTTTGATTTTTATGGTAGTGTAAATCCCGATATGAAAATTTGAAGCGAAAAACTACAGATAAATTTGGAGGAGATTATCATGACAGATGAAAAGAAATTCTCAGGCTGGAAGAGAACTTATATAGGGCTGCTGAATGCAGCAACGGTGATCTGCATCATCATCGGATGCTTCATTCACATCGGCGGCTGGGTCGGAAAAGATATATGGAACGGTGTGATGGGCTGGAATAGCGGCAGCGAGAGATCATCGGTTGCCATGGCAGGCGATCACAGTGAGAATACCGAGACTTTTAAGAAAATCAAGGGTGAGATCGCAGTCGGTAATGTCAGACTTGTGAAGGGCGATGAATACGCAGTTTCCTACGAGTCTTATCCGGAAGGCGAAGAGCCTGCCTATAAGGTGACGGACGGTGTGCTGAAGATCACACAGAAGACGAAAAAGAAAAACATTAACAGTGTCAATGATATTAAAAACAGGTTTAAGGGTGCCAGAATCGTGATCACAGTGCCTTCGGGTTCGGAGGTAGAAGTGGACCTTGCGATGAACATGGGCAGTATCGAGATTGAAGACCTGACCCTTGAAGATGTGAAACTGGATGCAGATATGGGCAGCATCGATATCAAGGATGCCAAAATGGAGGATCTTGACATCAATGCGGATATGGGCGGTATTGATATCGAGGACTGCAGCTTTGATGAAGCCGAAATTAAGGCGCAGATGGGCGGCATTGATGTCAAGGACTGTGACTTTTCCGAAATGGAGGCAGATGCGGATATGGGCGGCATCACCGTCAGCGGTAACTATGACAAACTGAAATGCGATTGCGATATGGGCGGTATCAATGTCAGCACCGGAAACGGAAAGAACAAGCTCGAACTTTCAGCGGATATGGGCGGTATCACCGTGGACGGAGAGAGCGTAGGAAGAAATTACAAGAACTGAAAACGATCATCGTTTGCGAAGAAAACCCTGCCATATTTTGTGGCAGGGTTTTTTGCAATACAACATTTTGTCTGATCATAGACTTTTTTCATGAAATGTGCTATGATGCTGTAGTTGGCAGGCTACAGAAACCTGAAAAATAATGCTGAATTCAGGAGGCGGGAAATGAGAGAGAGAATTTTGGCAATTATCGAAAAAAACAGCCGGATCGATCTGAAAGAGCTGGCGATCATTATGGGAGAGCCTGAGATCGAAGTGGCAAATGAATTAAAGGCCATGGAAGAATCCGGTATCATCTGTGGTTATCATACTCTGATCGACTGGGAAAAGACTTCTATCGAGAAGGTGACGGCGCTGATCGAAGTACGTGTGACACCGCAGCGCGGACAGGGCTTTGATAATATTGCGGAGAGGATCTACAAGTATCCGGAGGTGAATTCGGTTTATCTGATCTCCGGCGGTTATGACCTTTTGGTTACCCTGGAAGGAAAGACATTAAAAGAGGTTTCCGGTTTTGTGACGGACAAGCTTTCCACGCTGGAAACCGTTATGAGTACCGCGACACACTTTATCCTGAAGAAATATAAAGATCACGGAACGATTCTTCACAAAGATGAGGTGGATGAAAGGATGAAGGTGACACCATGAGAGATCCGCTGGCAAAACAGGTAGTAGGCTTAAAACCCTCCGGGATCCGCAAGTTCTTTGACCTTGTGGCGGAGATGCCGGAAGCCATATCCCTCGGTGTGGGCGAACCTGATTTTGATACGCCCTGGCATATCCGTGATGAGGGTATTTATTCGCTGGAAAAGGGACGCACTTTTTATACCTCCAACTCCGGTCTGATGGAACTGCGTACGGAGATCTGCAATTATTTAAAAAGACGGATCGGTGTCAATTATCTGCCGAAGGAGGAAGTACTGGTAACAGTAGGTGGTTCCGAAGCCATCGATCTGGCCCTGCGTGCAATGATCAATCCCGGCGAAGGCGAAGAGGTGCTGATCCCGCAGCCTTCCTATGTTTCCTATGAGCCCTGCGCAATCCTTGCAGGCGCAAAACCGGTGATCATTGAACTGAAGGCAGAAAATGAGTTCCGCCTGACGGCGGCTGAGCTGGAAGCGGCGATCACAGACAAGACCAAGATCCTGGTGCTGCCTTTCCCGAATAATCCGACAGGTGCCATTATGGCGCGGAAAGATCTCGAAGCCATTGCACCGCTGATCGAAAAACACGATCTGTTTGTGATCTCCGATGAGATCTACTCCGAGCTGACCTACGGTGATGAGCACTGCTCCATCGTATCTTTGCCGGGCATGAAAGAGCGAACCATTCTGATCAATGGTTTTTCCAAGGCTTATGCCATGACGGGCTGGAGGCTCGGTTATGCCTGCGGACCGCAGAAAATCCTGTCCCAGATGACCAAGATCCATCAGTTCGCCATCATGTGTGCTCCCACGACAAGCCAGTATGCGGCTGTGGAAGCGTTGAAGAACGGCGATGCGGATGTGGCTGAAATGAGAGAAGCATATAACCAGAGAAGGCGGTTTTTGATGCATGCCTTTCAGGAAATGGGACTGCCTTGTTTTGAACCCTTTGGCGCTTTTTATGTATTCCCCTGCATTCAGAAATTCGGCATGACCAGTGAAGAGTTTGCCATGGAACTTCTGAAAGAAGAGGAAGTGGCAGTTGTGCCGGGCACGGCTTTCGGTGACTGCGGCGAAGGTTTCCTGAGAATTTCTTATGCATATTCACTGGAGAATCTCAAGATCGCCATGGAGCGGATCGCGCGGTTTATAGAGAAACGGTCTTAAAATATGGAGATTGTCTTACACGAGCCGGAGATTCCGGCCAATACAGGAAATATCGGACGTACCTGCGTAGCCACTGGAACGTCCCTGCATCTGATCGAGCCCCTGGGTTTTTCTCTCAGGGAAAGCCAGCTGAAAAGAGCGGGCATGGATTACTGGGACAAACTGAATGTGACACGGTACATCGATTACAATGATTTTTTGCAAAAGCATCCCGGCGCAAAGGTATGGCTCGCGACGACGAAAGCGAAACGTACCTATGCGGACGTGCAATACGGACCGGATGACTGCATCATGTTCGGAAAAGAGAGCGCGGGCATCCCGGAAGAGATTCTGGTGGCGCATGAAGAGGACTGCATCCGGATCCCGATGCTTCCCACGATCCGTTCCCTGAATCTGTCCAACGCAGTTTCCATCGTGCTCTATGAAGCACTGCGGCAGAACGGTTTCGCAGGCTTGGAGGAAGCAGGAAAACTGCACCGGCTGTCCTGGAACTGAAAAATCTCTGATATGAATGTGGCTGCAGACGATAGACTGCAGACGACATGCGGGAAACAACGATTGATTTATTAAAGAAAGAGGCTGAGCAGCTGAATGATCCGTTTTATCATTGCTATTATATTTGTATTTTTCTTTTTGCTCTTCAGCATTCCCATCCAGTTTGTGGAATGGCTGATCGGGCTGAAGAACCCAAAGAAAAAAGCGACAAGTTCCCTGGCGATCGTGAACTGGGCCTTTGGCGTGGTGATCGCCATCGCCGGCACAAAAGTTACCGTCATCGGGGAAGAAAACGTGCCGAAGGACCAGGCGGTTTTATATGTTGGCAATCACCGCAGTTATTTTGATATCATCCTGACATATGTTCGCATGCCCTATCTTTGCGGTTTTGTGGCAAAGGAAGAAATGCTCCGTTATCCGGTGCTCCGTACCTGGATGAAATATCTGTACTGCACTTTCTTAAACAGAAATAATTTAAAGCAGGGAATGCAGCTGATCCTGAAGAACATCGAATATCTGAAAGAGGGCATTTCGGTCTTTGTATTTCCGGAAGGGACCAGAAATAAGTCAGACGATATCCTGCTGCCTTTCCACGACGGAAGCCTGAAGATGGCGGAAAAATCCGGCGCGCCCATTATCCCTGTGACAATGAACAATACCGCGGCGATTTTTGAAGACCATATGCCGAAGATCAAAAAGGCCCATGTGGTCATCGAATACGGTAAGCCCATCTATATGAAAGATATGAGCAGGGAAGAAAAGAAGGCGGTCAGCGGACAGATCCAGGAGATCCTGAAGACGACCTATCAAAAGAATGCCGAACTTGTGTAAGGCAGGCAAAGTCCGGTGGAAAACCGGAGCCGGTTAATGAGTCAGAACAATTTAGAAAAAAACTTAAACGCAGATGAGATGACTGATCAGACGGAAGAGAAAAAACAGGCTGATCAGACCGTGACGCTTGCAGCCAATCTGATGGCGCTGGCAAGAGATGTCATGATCATTCATCTGCGTTTTTTTGCTGTCGCGGTATATGCGCTTATGCCAACGCCCCGCCAAGGTCTTGAGGGAGCTTCTACGGACGGAAAGTACCTCTATTATGATCCCGTCTGGCTTATTCGGCGCACAGGCAAAGAGCTCGCCTTTCCCCTTCGGTTGTATCTGCACTGTTTGCTGCATCTGATTTTTTTTCACGGATATGGTTATGATAAAATAAAACATCGAAAGATCTGGGATCTGGCAGTGGATCTGGCAGTGGAAAATGTGATCGCCGATCTATCTCTCCCAGATGCGAGGCTGGCAAAAGATACACAGCTGGCCGCTGAGATCGAAGCGCTCAAAGAGGCGATGAATCCGCCGCTTTTGGAGGATTATGCCCACAGGACCAGATGGGAACAATCGGAAAGAAGCATGGCCGGACGCGGCGGGCAGATGTCATTTACGGCTGAGAATATTTATGAGTTTCTGTTGAATGATGTGGCGGTCGGCTGTGATGGCGCAGATTGTGATGCAGATGAAAACTTCTTGGAAAAACCGGAATCGACAGACCGGCAAACAGCTGGGTTGAAATCTGCCGGATGCCGATTCGGAGACCGGGATCGTATTCATAGATTGCAGGTTCTTTCCCATATGGATGAGCACATCAGCTGGGAGGTCAGGACAGAGGTTGTTCCGAATATGGAAGCCTTTCGCAGGATCGCAGAGCGTGTCAAAGCAGATCTGAAGAGTTTTTCAAAGACCAAAAGCGGTGGGGAGAGCCTGCTTTTGAACCTTTCCATGGCAACCAGGCAGCGGGCGGATTATGCGCAGGTCCTGGCCACCTTTGCCGTTTATGCGGAAGATATGAAGGTGTCCGAGGATGAGTTCGATTATATTTTCTATACTTATGGACTTCGGGAATACGGCAATATGCCGCTGATCGAGCCGCTGGAATATACGGATGAAAAAAAGATCCGGGATTTTGTGATCGTGATCGATACCTCTGCATCCTGCCGGAAAGGACTGGTTGAAGACTTTTTGAAAAAGACGGTGCAGATCCTGGGCAACATGGGCAGCTTTTTTACCAAGGTCAACATTCATCTGCTGCAGTGCGATGATCAGGTGCGAAGCGATACGGTGATCACGGATTTAGGGAATATTGATGAGCTGCTGGAAAAAATGGAGATCAGGGGACTGGGGGCGACGGATTTTCGTCCGGCCTTTGCCTATGTGGATAAGTTGATCGAAGAAAAGAAACTGACAAATCTGCGCGGTTTGATCTACTTTACTGACGGATACGGCGTATATCCGGAGGCGGAACCCGCTTATAAGTCACTGTTTGTCTTCACCAGGGAAGACGAAAGCCGCCCTGCGGTTCCTGTCTGGGCGGCTAAGGTAGTGCTTGAATGATCTTTAAACTTCTTCCTTCGGTTTTCTATAAAACATTTTATATTCCACCTCGCCGATATCTTCGTTAGTCTCTTCTTCGATTTTTATGAATCTTCTGTTTTCATAGAAGCGTACGGCACCCATATTATTCTCGAAGACATGGAGTTCGATCACATCGTAGATATCTGCCACATAGGCAAGGAGCCTGGTGCCGATGCCCTGTCCGCGGTAGTCTTTTTCCACGAAGATCCCATTGATATATCCTTCGTCCACACCGACAAAACCGACAACCTGTCCGTCAATTTCATACACATAGACTTCGGTCCGCGGGATCAGACGGGAAACATAGCCGAAATGTCGGTCCCAGTAAGATGTGGGTATGAAATCATGGGCTTCTAAATTGCTGTCATACCAGATGCGCATGACTTTTTTCAGATCCGGTTCGTAATATTTTCGGATAATATCCATGGCAGCTACCTCTGTGTCATGATGAAATCAGCCGCGGCATCCGGCGGTTTGTGACTGGAAATACTGAAGGGATGCCCGCTTTTTTGCTTAGTATAAAACGAAATGCAAGGTGGCGCAACCGAAAAATCACAGCCTTTCGCTTTTCTTGACAGAAAAAGGCTGAAATGATAGCATACAAACGGGTGTGTACAAAGAATAATGGATGTGTGGTATGAGAATGCGGGGGCAAAATACTACTGATGAAATAAGGAGAAAATTATGAAAAAAAGAGTAGCGATTTTATTGTGCTGTGCCATGATGGCAATGCTTTTGTTTGGCTGTGGTTCAAACAGCGGCGGACTGAAGGGAAACACCTTTACCGTTGGTTTTGACGCAGAATTTCCGCCTTACGGCTATATGGACGATAATGGCGAGTATGTGGGCTTTGACCTTTCCCTGGCAGAAGAAGTCTGCAAGCGCAACGGCTGGACACTGAAAAAACAGCCTATTGACTGGGACGCAAAGGATATGGAACTTTCATCCGGATCCATTGACTGTATCTGGAACGGATTTACCATCAACGGCAGAGAAGATGCCTATACCTGGACTGTGCCTTACGTAGATAATTCGCAGGTATTTGTGGTTGCAGCGGATTCCGGCATCTCTTCCCAGGCTGACCTGGCCGGCAAGATCGTTGCCGTACAGGCAGATTCTTCCGCCCTTGCCGCATTGCAGGAGGATGAGAATAAAGAGCTGGCTGACAGTTTTGCATCCATGAATCAGTTCGCCGATTATAACACGGCTTTTATGGATCTTGAAGCAGGGGCTGTTGATGCGGTAGCCATGGATATCGGCGTGGCAAATTATCAGATGGAATCCAGGGACGCTGGAAAGTTCGTCATCCTGTCTGATTACCTTTCTTCCGAACAGTACGGTGTGGGCTTTTTGCTTGGAAACGAAGCCCTTCGTGATACGGTACAGAATACCCTGTTCGAGATGCTTGATGACGGTACCTTCGAGAAGATCGCAAAGGATTGGGGACAAGAAAGTACTATCTGTCTGAAGCATTGATAATTATTTGCATACTGTCGAAAGGCTGTGTAAAGTCCGGTATAAAGATCCGGAGCCAAAACTGCTGATAAACAGGATGCAAAACCGTGAATCATTTAGGCTAATCTTCGGGAGTTGCGAATGAATCTTCAGACTATGTTATTGCAGCTTGGCGGCGGTATGGTGGTGACAGTGGAGATCTTTATTCTGACACTGCTGTTTTCCCTGCCGCTGGGGCTGTTTGTTTCTTTCGGCCGGATGTCGAAAAACGGCATTTTACGGACGGTCAGTAAAGTTTATATTTCCATCATGCGTGGAACACCACTGATGCTGCAGCTTTTGGTGGTGTATTTCGGACCTTATTATCTGTTCGGGATGAAGATCAGTGCCGGATACCGCATGACGGCCGTGATCATCGGTTTTGTGCTGAATTACGCAGCATATTTTGCCGAGATCTACAGAGCCGGCATCGAATCCATTCCGGTGGGCCAGTACGAAGCAGCCAAGGTGCTGGGTTATTCACAGGGGCAGACTTTTTTCAGGATCATTTTTCCTCAGGTGGTAAAAAGAGTCCTTCCGCCGGTGACCAATGAAGTCATCACATTGGTAAAAGATACGTCCCTTGCATTTGCCCTTGCGGTAGCTGAGATGTTCACCATGGCAAAGCAGGTGGCCAGTGCCCAGACCACGGTCATGCCGTTGATGGTAGCGGGACTGTTTTATTACATCTTTAATCTGCTGGTGGCGTTTGTCATGGAATCTATTGAGAAAAAACTGTCATATTACAGATAATTATTTCCTATATCAGCGCGAAACCGGAAAACAACGAATAATTTCAAAGACGGGAGAATCTATGGAAGATCAGGATCAGGTATTGCTTTCCATTGATCATATGAAAAAATCCTTTGGTGACCTGGAGGTCATCAGGGATTTTTCTTTGCATGTAAAAAAAGGAGAAGTCGTATCCATCATCGGACCGTCCGGCTCGGGAAAGTCCACGATCCTGCGGTGCGCGACTATGCTGGAATGGATGGATGACGGCTCTTTGGCGTATCTCGGCGAATATGCCGCTAAGAGTGAAAACGGAAAGAGCGTTTATCAGCCGAAGGCAGAGCTGAAAAAACTGCACCGGCATTTTGGTCTGGTATTTCAGAACTTCAATCTCTTTCCTCATTACAGCGTATTGAAAAATGTGTGCGAGCCGCAGATGCTGACAGGCGGTGCGGATAAAGCATCTGCTGAGAAAAAAGCAAGAGATCTGCTTGCAAGGCTCGGACTGGCGGAAAAAGCGGAGGCTTACCCGTTTCAGCTGTCCGGCGGACAGCAGCAGAGAGTCTCCATCGCAAGGGCGCTGGCGCTTTCCCCGGATATCCTGTTTTTTGATGAACCGACCTCGGCCCTTGATCCGGAGCTGACCGGGGAAGTGCTGAAAGTGATCCGTTCTCTGGCCGATGAACATATGACCATGGTCATTGTGACACATGAGATGCAGTTTGCCAGGGAATTATCAGACCGCATCATTTTTATGGAAAAAGGCGTGGTTGCCGCAGAAGGCTCTCCGGATGAAGTCTTTTCTTCGGAAAACGCCAGAGTACGGGAGTTTATCGGTGCCATGGGCGCAGGATAAGAGCTGGATGAGCGCAGGATAAGATTTCCGTGGTAAAGAATGACCCAGATAGTGCCGAAATATATGGTATAGAAAACGCATACCCCCAAAAACGATGAAACGATTGATAGCCCAGAGACCGATATGGAAATACGAGTCGAAAACTGACTGATCAATTGGCGAAAGGGTCAATATGAAGATTAATTTTGAACAGATGCAAAAAGAGGCGGCAAAGAATGCCGCCATGCAGGCAGGCAGG
The DNA here is from genome assembly GCA_016282215.1 of Lachnospiraceae bacterium. Taxonomy (GTDB): domain Bacteria; phylum Bacillota; class Clostridia; order Lachnospirales; family Lachnospiraceae; genus RGIG7926. Next base: position 2,177 of record JAEEKC010000128.1, on the reverse strand, counting down.
ACTGAAGGCTTTGCACCGGCAGGCGGCCCTCTGGCAACAGGTCAGAGAGGCATGACACCGGTGAATCAAGCAGGCAGCCCTGCCGGTTTTTCTGTGGACCTTTCCGGAAAGGCAGTGGCACCGGGAAGCTACGGAAGACAGAAAGAAGAGACGGAAAACATTGTAGAAAAGGCGTCATCCAATGATCCTGCGGCAATGAACAAATATATGGTAGTCATGTCCCATACCATGTCAGGAGAGGATTACCGGAAACTGACGCAGGAAGGCGTGCATCCGGGCAAGATCGAGGCATCCGACAGTGTGACTATCATGGATCATATCAAGACTGTGATGGCCAGAAGCGGCACGGTAGTCGAAGGGTTTAACGGCCAGGGCGATCTGGATATGGATATGCTCCGCGAGATCACCGGCAGCGAGACATTTGCAAAAGAGTTAGCAAATGCTTACCGCGAAAAAGATCTTCCCATGACAGAAGATACCATACGGGATATCCATTCCCAGATGGAAAAACTCTCGTCCGTGCAGGGACTGACGGACGGCATGAAGCAGTATCTGCTGGAAAACAACCTTGATCCCACGATTGACAATATCTATCTGGCACAATACTCCGCCGGCAGCGCGGCTGTCAAAGGAGGCGGATATTTTGCGGAAGGTCTGGGCGGTTATATCGGAAAGACAGCGGAAGGACTCGGGGCAGATGAGATGCAGATGCTCTCCGGAAGGATCTTACAGATCACATCCGAGGCAGGGCTTCTGGAAAATGATGAGACGCAGCGGGAATGCGAGTTTCTGATCGATGCGGATATTCCGCTGACACCGGAAAACCTGCTGGCGCTTTCGAGGCTGGATGAGATCGAAATCCCCATCGATGATAGGACGGCTATCAGCTATATGACGGATGCCATTGCAGAAGGGAAGAGCGCAGGCGCAGCAGACCTTGGCGGAAGAAGCCTTAGGGCTGTGGCGGAGCAGCTGATGGAGGAGACACAGCAGATCTCGGACAGGGCTGTGGAAAATGTGATCGCGCAGGGGAAGACATTTACCATCCGGTCGCTTTCCATGGCACAGAGACAGATCGATCTTATGATGGCACAGGGATTTTCGGACGGGAGCATGCCGGCTGCAGCAGATGGCGTGACCTCCCAGGTGAGCATGGCGAATACTGAAGCCGCGGCTTTCGCAGCATCCGCTGATACGATACAGGCAGCCAAACTGACACTGGCGCAGGTACAGCTCCGGATGACGGTATCTGCGAATATGTCGTTGCTCTCATCTGGATACAGTATTGATACTTCGCCCTTAGAGCAGCTGGTGGATGACCTGAAGGCAGTAGAAACTGCGGGCAGGCAGACCTGGGGGCTGCAGGCACGAAGCGCTGAAGGGCAGGCACTTTTCTCACAGACAATGGCGGAGAGGGAAGCGCTCTTTGAGATGCCGGCTGCATTGCTCGGACGGATTGTTGACACTACTGAAGAATTAAGCCTTCGCCGGATCGGTGAAGAAGGAAGGAACCTGCAGGAGACATACAGACAGGCAGGAGAGAGCTATGAAGCGCTGATGACGGCACCACGGGCAGATCTCGGGGACAGCATCAAAAATGCTTTCCGTAATGTGGACGAGCTCCTTTCCATGAATGATCTTCTGCCGACCGAAGATAACCGCAAGGCAGTCAGGATCCTGTCCTATAACCATATGGATGTGACACCGGAGAATATCGCAAGTGTCAGGCTTGCAGACCAGACGCTGACATCGGTGCTCAAAAAGATGAATCCGGCGGCAACGCTGCAGATGATCCGGGATGGGATCAATCCCATGGAGCAGTCGTTGTCAGAGCTTTCGGCCTACTTTGATGAGCAGGAGCTTTCCCTTCCCGTGCGCAGCGAAAAATATTCCCGTTTCCTGTATGAGATGGAGCAAAGCGGTGATATCACCCAGGACGAACGGGAAAGCTACATGGGGATCTACCGTCTGATCACCCAGATTGAAAAAGGAGACGACAAGGCTGTCGGATCACTGGTCGGCAGCGGAAGAGAACTGACCTTTGCAAACCTGCTGTCAGCAGTTCGGACATCGCAGAAGGGCGGTATTTCTGCTGAGATCGGAGATGATTTCGGCGGCGTTGTTTCGCAGATTGATAAGAGTATCTCAGATCAGATCGAGACTTACTTCCGAAAGAA
>JAEEKC010000127.1 GCA_016282215.1 Lachnospiraceae bacterium | reverse complement strand
AGCTTTCCGCCGTTTGCATGAGGGTTCATACCCAGTCTTGCATCGCCTACAGGGCAAAGCTCTTTGATCTCATCGATCACATGTCCCTCTTCATCGAAGAGCTCTTCCGGCTTGTAACTGTGGAGCCAGTCGGAAAGCATCTGCAGATGCTCGGGCTTATCCATCATAATGGGAACCTGATGTGCAAGGAAGTTGCCTTCGATGCGGTTTCCGTCAACAACCTTCGGACCGGTCCAGCCCTTGGGAGTACGAAGAACGATCATAGGCCAAACAGGACGGGTTGCGTCATTGTTCTTTCTTGCATTTTCCTGGATCTTCTTAATGCTTTCGATCACAGTGTCCATAGCCTCTGCCATGAGTCTGTGCATGGTCATGGGATCCTCGCCCTCTACGTAGTAAGGCTCCCAGCCGTTGCCGTGGAAGAAATCCGTCAGCTCTTCTTTGGAAAGACGACCGAAGATGGTAGGGTTGGCGATCTTGTATCCGTTCAGGTGAAGGATGGGAAGAACAGCACCGTCTCCTACGGGGTTGATGAATTTGTTGCACTGCCAGGAGGTAGCAAGAGGGCCGGTCTCAGCCTCGCCGTCACCTACAACAACAGTTGCGATCAGATCCGGGTTATCAAAAATAGCACCGCAGGCATGAGCGATGGAATAACCAAGCTCGCCGCCTTCATGGATGGAACCGGGAGTCTCGGGAGCGCAGTGGCTCGGAACGCCGCCGGGGAAGGAGAACTGCTTGAAGAGCTTCTGCATACCTTCCTCATCCTGAGAAATGTTGGGATAGATCTCGCTGTAAGATCCGTCGATATAGTCGTTTGCAATAAAGAAGTTTCCGCCATGTCCGGGACCGGAAAGAAGGATCATATTCAGATCGTATCTCTTGATCACGCGGTTTGCATGGGTGAAGATAAAGTTCTGGCCGGGAACGGTTCCCCAGTGGCCGACGATTTTTTTCTTGACCATATCCATGGTCAGAGGCTTCTTTAACAGAGGGTTCTCCAAAAGGTAAAGCTGACCTGCTGATAAATAGTTTGCCGCACGGAAGTATTTGTCCATTTTTGCGATCAGTTCATCAGTGATAGGTCCTTTTTCAATGATTGTGTTTTCCATAAGCCATCCTTTCTGTGTTCGGGCACAGCCCTTTTGTTATTAAATTAACAATTTCACCCTAACCATACACCGCATTTAGGTTTCAGTCAATGTGAAATAAGACTAAAAAAATGGCAAAGATGACAAAATCTTTGAACATATCTTATAGAGAGAGTATAATGGGACGAGGCAGAAGGGTGCCGGAAATTTAATGATAAAGGAAGTTAGGCGGGATGGAACAGATCGGAAAGCGTACAATTGAACAGGTGCTTTCGTTTTTGGAAGGAGCCCGGGGCGGCTTTGTCTCGGGGGCAGGGATGGCAAAGGACATCGGTGTCTCCAGGACGGCCATCTGGAAGGCCATCACCGAGCTGCGAAATCAGGGGTATCTGATCGAAAGCGTGACCAACAAGGGGTACAGATTATCGGAGCAAAACGATATCCTTTCAGAGGAGGGGATCCGGTCTTTAGCAGATCCTGCGCTTTGGGAGGACGGCGCCGCTCTTTTGGTATATGATTGTGTGGATTCCACCAATGACAGGGCCAAGCACCTTGCTATGGGAGAAGGGACCCATGGCACCTGCATTGTGGCAGCCAGACAGGAGGGAGGAAGAGGCAGGAAGGATCACCTGTTTTTCTCCCCTGACGGAGGAATCTATATGAGCGTGATCCTGCGGCCGGACAGGATCCCTTTTACTAATAGCGATGCGATCACTGCATATATCGGGTCGGCTGTCTGCGAGGTGATCGAAGAGCTGACCGGACGAAAAGCCGGCATTCGGGGGATCAACGATCTGTATCTGGACGAAAAAAAGATCTGCGGCATTTTGATCGAAGCGGGAAGTGAGTTTGACAGCGACACTCTGCAGTGGATCGTAGTCGGCATCGGGATTAATTTTGATTCGGATGTCAGCCGTTTTCCGAAGGAACTGAGGGAAAAGGCGGCAAGCCTGTTTTTGCCGGGCAAGGCTTCGATCTCCAAAAACAGACTGGTGGCAGCGATCATAGAGCGCATCAGCCGGATGGAAACGGCGGATGAAAAAAGCGCTAAGAAGGTATATGAAAAATGGAGAGAGATGGATTGTTAACCTAACAATATTTATAGGTTGACAATCCGTTTTTCGTTTGGTATGCTATCGGGGTATGAACGGAGGTAAGAAAAAATGATAGCAGAAAAACGAAAAACCAAAATGAATGCACTGGACCTTGTATATACGGCCATTGGTGTTGCATTGATCTCAGTATGTGCCTGGATCACGGTACCCATGACGGTGCAGTTTACCCTGCAGACCTTTGCGGTGTTTGCGGTTGCACTGATCCTGGGCGGTGAGAGGGGAACCATCGCAACCTGTATCTATGTGCTGATGGGCACCATAGGGCTGCCGGTCTTTTCCGGATTTACCGGTGGCGTGGGCGTACTGCTTGGCAAGACCGGTGGCTATATCATCGGATTTTTATTCATTGGCCCGATCTATCTGCTGTTTACGAAGCTACGGGGAAAGAAAGAGGTGCTTGAGATCGCCTCGCTCATACTGGGGCTGATCGTCTGCTATGCGTTCGGAACGGCATGGTTTATGTATGTCTATATGAAGCAGACAGGACCGGTAGGCCTGATGGCAGTTTTGTCCTGGTGTGTGTTCCCCTTTATCATTCCGGATCTGGTAAAACTGGCGGTTGCCTACGTGGTCGCAAAAAGGGTGAGACCGATCATCAAATGACCGGGATAAGGACCTGCCTCCACAATGTGGCTGCAGGGAAGCAGAGGGGTCAAGATCTGAAGCTGTCAGAAAGGTTCTGAAAAGGGCTTAAATACGCTGTTTCATATGAAAAAAAGATTGCGGGAAGAGACCGTAGTGAGTATAATATAAATGATGGCTCAAAAGTCACGGATAGACATCCAAGGTCCGGTTTGGGAAGCGAAGAGAATGCACCTGAACGAGGGCTTGGGAAAACCGAAACAGGAGGAAGAAAGTATGAGCAGAAAGAAACTTACTAACAGGTTGCTCGCAACGGTTCTGTGCAGCGCTATGGTGACCACCACGGCCTTTGCAGGCGTGCCCGCAGCTGAAACGCCCGAAAATTCGGGGGGGGGGTGCAACGGCCACAGTAGAGGCTGAGAGCGCTATCCCTGAAATTGGTTCTTTAAACATTTCTGAAAACGCATCTGATATCGAAACAAATCTGCCCTCTGCAATCGAAGAGGAAGAGATCAGTGCTGAAGAAAGAGGTATTCTCGCTTTGGATAAAAGCGTGAAGATTGTATATGGTGAAAAGCCCGATTCGGATGGAAAAATGGAAAAGATTTATCCTGAGTATAAGTTCACGCCTGATGCGGATGGAGCATACTATATTGAATTGGGAAAGAAAAATGATTCGTGGGGATTGGGTCAAGAGTTTTACATTGAATCGGAAGATTACGGTAGTACATATGCAGGAGGTTTTTATTTCGACAATAAAAACGTGCGTGTTTTAAAAAAAGGCATTGAGTATACGGTTAGATTCAGTATCACAGAATACAAATACGATGAAGTAGGTAATTGTACTTCCAATGAAAATGTTTATCCTGATACAACTCTAACCATAAAGAAAGCGCTAGACTGGGCACCGATTGATATGTCTTCGTATGTAGCAGGAGGACAATCCTTTAATATGAAGTCTGGCAAAATCTATGCCGTAACCTTCTCGAAAGAAGGCTTTTGGAGTGTTGATCGAAGCGATACGCTTTTAGATGGAAATCTGTCAGCAATAAGCAGCGCTAACGGATGGAATCAATCTGCCGTTTCTACGGTTGAGGAGACGTCGGATCCCGAATATAATAAGGTGTTATTGGTACAAGGACAGCCGACGATTTATGTTTGCCCGGGATGGGATTCTGAAATTACATTCCATTATGAAGGGCAGGCACCGACGGTTGAACTGGATGTGGAAAAGAATTCTACTGCATCGAAGGGGTATCTGTTTAATGTGGATCAGGAGGGCACATTCTTCATTGACTATACCAATAAAGCCCCGGAAATACTGGCATTAGAGGGAAAGAAGCAGGGATTTGACGT
>JAEEKC010000126.1 GCA_016282215.1 Lachnospiraceae bacterium | reverse complement strand
AGGAGCAGATCAATGACGCTATGAAGGCTGCTTCCAACGAGTCCTTCGGTTACAACACCGATGAGATCGTTTCCAGCGATATCGTAGGTATGACCTATGGTTCCCTGTTCGATGCTACCCAGACCATGGTACTGCCTCTTGAGAATGGCACTACCCAGGTTCAGGTTGTATCTTGGTATGACAATGAGAACTCTTATACCAGCCAGATGGTTCGTACCATCAAGCATTTCGGTAGCCTTCTTCAGTAATCTAAAGCAGGTTTCATGAATGGGCCCGGCCGGGTTGGGCCGGGACCGTTTTTTGCGCGATAAGCCCGTCATGCGCGTGTCATGCTCGTATGAACACGCATTTGACGGGCAACGCGACAATCGAGAGGGGTTTACCCCTGCTCGATTATCATTTCAAATTTATCTAAGGAGGAAATTAATATGGCACTGAACAAAAAAACAGTTGATGATTTCAGCGCAAAGGGCAAAAGAGTATTGGTTCGTTGTGACTTTAACGTACCTCTGAAGAGTGGTGAGATCACCGACGAGACCAGAATCGTAGCAGCTCTTCCTACCATTAACAAGCTGGTAGCTGATGGCGGTAAGGTAATCCTTTGCTCCCATCTCGGAAAAGTAAAGAACGGCCCCAACGAGGGAGAGAGCCTTGCTCCCGTAGCAAAGAGACTATCCGAGAAGCTTGGCAAGGAAGTAAAATTCATCGCTGATTACAACGTAACCGGAGCTGATGCAACTGCAGCAGTAGAGGCTATGGCAGAAGGCGATGTGATCCTTCTTCAGAATACCCGTTTCCGTGGCGAAGAGGAGACCAAGCCCCAGAAGGCCGGCGATGCTTTTGCAAAAGAGCTTGCTGATCTTTGCGATGACTATGTATGTGATGCATTCGGTTCTTCCCACAGAGCACATGCTTCCGTTGCAGGCGTAACCGAGTTCGTTCGTGCAAAAGGCGGCAACTGTGCAGTTGGTTACCTGATGCAGAAAGAGATTGACTTCCTCGGCAATGCTGTTGAGAATCCGGTTCGTCCTTTCGTAGCCATCCTCGGCGGCGCTAAGGTTGCTGACAAGCTGAATGTCATCAATAACCTTCTTGAGAAGTGCGACACCCTGATCATCGGCGGTGGTATGGCATTTACCTTCCTGAAGGCTAAGGGCTATGAGATCGGCAAGTCCTTAGTTGACGATGAGAAGATCGATTACTGCAAGGAAATGATGGCAAAGGCAGAAGAGAAAGGCAAAAAGCTTCTCCTTCCTGTTGATACCACCATTGCTGCAGGTTTCCCGGATCCCATTGACGGACCCATCGATGTAACCGTTGTTGATGCTGACAAGATCCCTGCTGATATGGAAGGTCTTGATATCGGTACCAAGACAGCTGAACTGTACGCTGACGCTGTTAAGAGCGCAAAGACCGTTGTTTGGAACGGACCCATGGGTGTATTCGAGAACCCGACGCTTGCAAAGGGTACCATCGCAGTTGCAAAATCTCTTGCTGAGACCGATGCGACCACCATCATCGGCGGCGGCGATTCCGCAGCAGCAGTTAACCAGCTTGGTTTTGCTGACAAGATGAGCCACATCTCTACCGGCGGCGGCGCTTCCCTTGAGTTCCTTGAGGGCAAGGCACTTCCGGGCGTTGTTGCAGCAGACGACAAGTAAATCGTTTTTTGGACATACAACATAGCAGCGAGGCTGGTTGCGGTGAGCGTTTGCCGGCATACGAGCGTAGCCCGATCAAATCGAGAAGATTCATAAAACTGCTTCTCTGTCAGGGGAAATTGCACACGGATGTGCAATTTAGTGAGCAATGCCCGGATGGCATTTGCGAAACGACCCGTCTATAACGGTAACGATGAGCAGTTGCATAGAATCTTCCGATTTGTCGGAAAGTAGCAGGCAAATGCTTGCGAACCAGCCGAGCGGAATATTTCAAATTTTAGAATATGGAGGAAACATACCATGGCAAGAAGAAAGATCATCGCCGGTAACTGGAAAATGAACATGACACCTTCAGAGGCAGTGGCTCTTTGCGATACCTTGAAGGATCTGGTAAAGAATGACGAGGTAGATGTTGTATATTGCGTACCTGCGATCGACATTGTTCCCGTAGCACAGGCTGTAAAAGGCTCAAATGTGCATGTGGGCGCTGAGAACTTCTACATTGAAGACAAGGGTGCTTACACCGGAGAGATTTCAGCACCGATGTTAAAGGATGCAGGTGTTGAATTTGTGATCATCGGACACTCTGAGAGAAGAGAATACTTCAAAGAGGATGACTGCTTCCTGAACAAGAAAGTAAAGAAAGCTTTCGAGGCAGGCATTACCCCGATCCTTTGCTGCGGCGAGAGCCTTGAGCAGAGAGAGATGGATGTAACCATGGACTGGATCAGACTGCAGATCAAATCTGACCTGGCAGGTGTAACCGCTGATCAGGTAAAGAGCATGGTTATCGCTTATGAGCCCATCTGGGCAATCGGCACCGGTAAGACCGCAACATCCGATCAGGCACAGGAAGTTTGCAAAGGTATCCGTGATCTGATCGCTGAGATGTATGATGCAGATACGGCAGAAGCAGTACGTATCCAGTATGGCGGATCCATGAATGCAGGCAATGCTGCAGAGCTCCTTTCCAAGCCGGATATCGACGGCGGACTCATCGGCGGCGCTTCTCTGAAACCTGATTTTGGTAAGATCGTCAACTACAACAAATAAGTTGACATAAATTAAAGAAAAATTAAGAAAATCCTCTTTCTTTCTTCGTGAAAAAGTAGTACAATACTAACTTAGGAGCGGAAAGAATAGAGGATTTTCTGCGGAGTACCACAAAATATTGTATCTTTTAACAGGAGGAGCCATCTATGAGCATGAAGAAACTGAGAATTACCCTGGCTGCACTCGGACTTGCTGCGCTGTTTTCCATTCCGGCGACAACAGCAGCTATTGCAGCACCTGCTGCACCGACAGATCTGAGGCAGGAAATATCTACCGAGAGCGGCATCAAAATGATCTGGTCCAAAGTGACGGGAGCAACAAACTATGAAGTATCCATCTACACAGCAGATGGAAAAACCGCACTTGTCAAGAGTGCAAGTACCAACGGAGCAAACGAATACATCCTGAATGATGTTGAGAAGAAGATCTTAAAACCCGGTACCTCTTATGCGATCCATGTAGTTTCCGTTGATTCTTCAGGAAAGAGTGATCCGGCAAAAGCTGCAGCTGCAACGGCTCCTGTCGTTATGACTTCATTTGAGCAGACTGCTGCAACATCCAATACGATTACCCTTGCCTGGACCGAGTCTCCCGGCGCAACCGCATATCTGATCAAGATGGGCGCGGACGCAGCTTCCGCAAAGGATCTGACAACTGTAACAAAGGGCCCCATCAAGCTCAGCAATCTGAAAGCGGATACAGCATATTATGTTGCAGTATATCCGATCAGAAAAGTAACGGATACCTTCCTTGCATCTGAAAAATGCTGCTACATCAACAAAGCGATCACCACTGCAGGCGCTGTCAGTGGTCTGGAACTGGCTGAGTGGGATGTTCGCACCAACTATATCCGCCTTGCATGGGAAAACACTGCGAAATATGAGAGCGGATATCAGATCGAGCTCTACAAGTCCAATAACAAGGTATATAAGACCTATAATGTAAGAGGCAGAAATCTTGCAAGCGTTGGTTATACCTTAAAGAAACTGAAAAATAAACCGTTCTATTTTAAGGTTCGTACCTACAATACCTTCAATGATGTGAAGTCCTATGGCGAATGGTCGAAGCCCTGCTATTGCATTCCGGAAGCAAATGTAACTGTGAAAAAAGCTTCCAACACTGCAGTTACCCTGAGCTGGGATAAGGTTGAAGGCGCAAAGCAGTATCTGGTTTACCGCGCAACAACCGACGGCGGCAAATATTCCAAGATCGCCACTGTCAAAACGCTGAACTTTACAAATGACAATCTGACAGAAGGTCAGGATTACTATTACTTTGTAAAAGCTGACAAGGTAAAGATCGGCGGCAAGAAACGCAAATCTACAGCAATCGATATTAAGAATGATGTATATGTAACACTTTACACCGCAAAGAGAGAAGCTGAAAACAAATAATCGAATTCAGTAAAAATGATGTACGCCCCCGACTTCGGAAATGGAGTTGGGGGTGTTTTTTTGTACAAAGCTTTGTTATAATTGAATCATAAAACATAAACGCAAAACGAATCTGAGAACGATTGAATCAGTTTGAAATCCGGTTTGATGAGCGACGGTCATGCAATATGTAATTATTTGAGGAGGATCCCTATGCATATGAAAGGAAGATGGAAACAGTTATTGCTTCTGGCGACAACGGTTCTTTTATCTACTGCAGCATTAGCGATCAGTTTAACGGAAACTGCATTTGCCGAACCAGCCAATGAGCAGGAAAAAGCCTTCGTCAGCGGTATTATCCCCGAAAGCGCGCAGTATTCCTACAAAAGATACAGGCGCGTGGAAATTGTCGGAAACAGTCCTGGTGCTGGCAGCGAAATCCTCCCCTCCAGTTATGACGGCAGAGAAAATCAGACAACTGTCAAAAATCAGGAATCCTATGGTTTATGCTGGACCTTCGGAACCTATGGCACAATGGAAGCCTATTTGAAGAAAAACGATGACACTGCCAGGGATTTTTCAGAAATCCATATGGCCTATTGTACCAGTACGCAAAATGGAAACACGGTAGAAGGAGAAAGCAGAAGAGTTGAGCAGGGTGGAAACCGCGGTTATGCGGCTGCTTATCTGATGCGAGGAACAGGCCTCAATGGCGCCGTATATGAAGAGGATGAGCCCTATCCGGAAACGGATCTGTACCCGAGTGCGCCGGCAAGGACGCTTCAGTCCCTGCGGGAGGCTCCAAAACGATATACGCCGCTTAACATCCTGTTTTTGACAGGAACGACGAAACCTACTTCAGCGGAAATCATTGCGATTAAAAATGCAGTCATAAACAATGGCGGTGTAGGTGCTTCCATGTATTGGAAAGGAGATGCCACGGGAACTTCAAATGACGGCGCCGGAGAATACTTTAACAGCGCAACTGCATCATATTTTTATAATGGTGCCATAACATATAACAATGGATATGAAGATGTACTGGATACTTCACATATGGTAGAGATCGTGGGCTGGGATGACGATTATGGTACCGGTAATTTTAATGCAGGCAAACAGCCAAAGAAATCCGGAGCATGGCTGGTCAAAAACTGCTGGGGAAGCGGCTGGGGTGACAACGGTTATTTCTGGATTTCTTATGAGGATACGAATTTTCCGCTTTCAACCTTCTGTTTTGACGGTGTAGAAGAATATGATGCCTCTAAATCAGTGTATGAATATGATTATACGGATTCATATTATTCAACAGGATATTCCACAACCAGTATTTACGCAAAGGTTTTTGAAACCGCACATCAGGGCGAATTCGTGACATCAGTGAAAGCCATGATCGCAGATGCCGGCTGCACGGCGCAGATAGGCGTTATACCGAATTTTACAGGGAAAAGCGATTTTGCATCTGTTGATTATTCGTCCGGTGTTTCTATCGATTATCCCGGCTGGTATACCATGGATCTGGATTATCCCTGTTTCATCGGGGAGGCCGGAAATTGTTTTGCGGTTGTTGTAAAACTGACTGCAACAGGGGGTACACCGGCTTATGTTTCGGTTGCTTCTAATCCCGGACAATCCGGCAAGGACTGGCTGGGGTCTAATACCAACAGTATGGAAACATTTGACGGAAACTTTATGATCAAAGCGGTCACAAAATTATCCGGAGAAGCCGCTACAGAAGCGATCACAGAGAACCTTACATGGGATGCGATAAAAGGAGCAAATGCAAATGGATCAGGCGGGAGCGTATACAATGTCAGGTCGGACTTAAAACTGATCAGTTCCATGTACGGAGTGCCCATCACCTGGACAAGTTCGAAAGAGTCTGTGATTGATACAGACGGTAAAGTATATCGTGGAACGAGCGATGAAACGGTTACCCTGACGGCCACATATGCTGTTGATGCGGAAACGACTGCATCGAAGACCTTTACACTGAAAGTGATCGGTATTCCGGAAGAAGATGTGCTGGCTGCAACAAATATTGCTGACAATCTCTGGTCACTGATCAAAAACGGGAATGCCGATATGAAAGCCATTGATCGTAATCTGAAACTGACAGGTCTTTTGGATCCCTCAGACGATAGCACGATCACCTGGGAATCCTCGAACACGGATGTGATCGCATTAGATGGTACGGTCACGCTTCCGCTTATCAGTCAGATCGAGGATGGAGATGTAACGCTGACAGCACGTATCACCTCCGGTGAAGCAACCGCTGAGAAGACATTGGATCTTTCCGTTGTTTATGCGGATGCTGACAGTGCTGACGCTGATACGCGGTTAAATGCTGCATATAACTGGCTGTTTGGAACAGCTAATCCCTACAAGAACTGGTGGAATCTGATCAGAGGAAACAATGAGTCCATGTCCGCGATCCGTTCTGATCTGGTGGCTCCGGATGCGGTCAAGTACGGTGTTACCGTGAAAGGTGTCGCTACGGAAGGATACGTTAATGGAAGCGGTACCGATACGGATTGGGATTGTGTGAGTGATGACGGAAAAGTGATAAGGCCGGCTTACGGAAAAAGCAATTCCAGCGGATTATTTTATATCTATCTGGAGTATGGCGGCAGGTATATTGATAGTTCTTTATCCCGCGTGCTCACGGTCCTTGCCTATCAGGGGCAGATCACACTCGGTAAGCCCGTCTTAAGTGAAGACGCCGTGCTGAAAAGCGGTCGTATCGATGCCACGATCACATCAGATGTTTCTGCGGAAGGCAACCCCGGCGTGATCTCATATCAGTGGTATGAAGATACGGATGACGAGCCGGGAAACGGAACGCCTATAGCCGGTGCCACAAAAAGTAGTTACAGGCTTCCGACAGTCATGGATGAAGGAACGCATTATTTCTATTGTGAGGCATCTGCCATAGATGCGCTGCCTGCACGCAGTCAGTCCATAGCAGTTGATATTACGATCTATCATCCGGTTACAGGCATATCACTTGATGAGACAAGTGCTGATATCTATGTCGGTGATACGGTGACACTTACCGAAACGGTATCGCCCTCGAATGCGGATGATAAAACCGTTTCCTGGTCAAGTTCCAATGAAACCATAGCAACGGTGGAAGACGGTGTTGTAACCGGAATTAAGAAAGGTACGGCTGTCATAACCGCAGAGACGACAGACGGAAATAAAACCGCGTCGTGCACCATCACAGTGAAAAACGTAGCCGTTACGGGTATTACCCTTACCCCGGCCACGAAAGCACTAAACTGTGGGGGTACCTTAGCTCTTAGTACCGGATTCAGTCCGTCCAATGCGACAGACAAGACATTCAAATGGTCTGTTGTAAATGATGACGGAAGTGAAAAAGAAATCATTTCCGGACCGGATCAAGATGGCGTTATAACGGCAAAGCATGCAGGCAAGGTAACAATCACGGCAACATCGAATGACGGCGGATATTCGGCTTCCTGTGTGATAACAGTGTCACAGACAACGCTGACCGAAGAGAACGTAAGCGTGACGAATCTGAATGAGTCCTATACTTACCTGGGGAGCAACATTTCTCCTGTACCTGTGGTAAAAATGAAGGCATCTAATCTGACGCTGGAAGAAGATACTGATTACAAGCTGTCTTATTCAGATAATCTGAATGTGGGCGATGCAAGCATCACGATTTCCGGTATCGGTGACTATACCGGGGAAGTAACGCTGTCATTTAAGATCACGCCGGCTGCTGTTTCCGGGCTGACAGTTTCCGGTATCAATGAATCTTATACCTTCACCGGATCTGACATAACCCCTGTGCCTGCCGTTATGTTTGGTAAAACAACGCTGGAGAAAGATATGGATTATTCCCTTTCCTACGGAAATAATACCAAAGTTTATGATCCTCTTGAAGGCGTTGCAGCTTATGTTCAGATAACCGGAAAAGGTAATTTCACCGGCACGAAAAAGGTTGAATTCTTCATTACGCAGGCTGAGATCAGCCGCGCAACAGTGAGTGGAATGGAAGTAGCATATCCTTATAGCAGCACATCTGCGATCTGTCCGCAGCCGGTATTAAAGGATGGCGACAAAACATTGGCAGCCGGTACAGATTATGAATTGTCTTATTCCGACAATCAGAAGGTCGGAATTGCCTCGATTACGGTAATGGGGCAGGGAAATTATAAGGGTAAAAAGACCATCAGTTTCGAGATCAGTAAAGCAAGTCTGACAAAAGATAACATATCCATTAAAGATCTGACGGAAAGCTTTTACTATACCGGCTCTGTAATCTGTCCGGATCCGGTGATTTCAGAAGATGGGCAGGCCCTTGTAAAAGGCGAGGACTATACATTGGACTATGCCGATAATATTGAAGCGGGAACGGCAACTATAACATTTACCGGAGTCGGTAATTTTACAGGTGAAAGGACATTGCTGTTTACAATAAAGCCGGTGACGATCGATTCCGCACAGGCAGAGCTTGCAGAGGATAGCTTTGAATATACCGGCGAAGAGATCACACCGGAGCCGGTGGTTACTTTTGCGAATAAACAGCTGCAAAAGGATATAGATTATACGCTGACCTATGACAACAATCTCAATGCGTCTGAGGCACCCGCCAATAGGGCGGTCATTACCATCAGCGGCATGGGTAATTTCGATCAAACTGCGACACTTCCGTTTACGATCACTCCGGCAGATCTCAAAAGAGTGATCATCACAGGAATTGATGAATCCTACGTATATGACGATACACCTGTTCAACCTGTGCCTGTATTGGATGATAACGGCAAGGTTTTAACGGAAAATGTTGATTACCGGGTCACATACTCAAATAATAACGGAATCGGTGATGCCTGTTGTGAGATCTCCGGACTTGGAAATTACACCGGCACTCACAGGATTTACTATACGATCAGAAGCAGTGAAGAACCTGAGCCTGTGGCCAAGGATCTTCGAAATGCCACAGCCGGCGGCATAGAAGATACGTATGAATTTACCGGATCGGATATTGTGCCAAAACCTGTTGTACAGTATGGATATGATGTGCTGACGGAAAATGTGGATTATACGCTCGAATACAGT
>JAEEKC010000125.1 GCA_016282215.1 Lachnospiraceae bacterium | reverse complement strand
ATGGCATCCTGCATCTTTTGAAAGGTCGCACGCAGGCTTTCGATCTCCGTATCCTGCTGTTCCTCATCGCTCCTTCTTGCAAGGATCTGGGCCGATAATTCGCTCTTTCGGATCTTGCCCTGTTCCAATGCAGTATCCAGCTTTGCGATCTCTGCCTTGATCTGGCCTCTTTCGTCAAGGCCTTCCATGATCTTCTGCTTATGCTCTTCGATCTCGGTCTGGAGCTCTTCGATCTGCTCGTGGATCTTCTCCGCATTTTCACGGGCGCCCGCGAGGGTCTTGCGCAAGGTCTCCGTTTCGATATCGCTTCCTTTTTTCTCTTCTAAGATCTTATCCAGTTCAGCCTGCTTTTCCGCCATCTGCTGTTTGACAGCATTCTGTCTGTCGGAAAAATGTTCCTGATTGTCACCGGCCGAACGTACCTGTTCCTCTAACACCCTGATCTGGACTTCCAGCTTCTGCCTGATCTGGGCAGTATCCGAGATCTTGCTCTGGCCTTCTGCGATCATCTGCTCCAGGCGCTCAAGACCCACCTCGATCCTGTCATATTCCTCTTTGATATGGGAAAACTGATCGTTAGCAGCTGCTAACTCTTCAGATACCTGGGCGTGTTTTTCCGTCGTCTCCTCCAGGTTCTTTACCTGCTTTTCATTCTCCAGCAAAAACACATTCACATCCAGCTGTTTTAAGTGCTCTCTTTTGCGAAGATAAAGCTTCGCCTGATCCGACTGCTTCTCCAGAGGACCTTTGCGCCCCTCCAGTTCATTTAAGATATCATCCACACGGAGCAGGTTCTGCTTTTCTCTTTCCAGGCGCTTGACCGCTTCGTTCTTGCGGCGTTTAAACTTCACGATACCGGCTGCCTCGTCAAACAATTCCCTGCGGTCTTCCGGTTTGCCGGAAAGGATCTTGTCGATCTGACCCTGCCCGATAATGGAATACCCTTCCTTACCGATACCCGTATCATAAAACAGCTCATTGACATCCTTCAGACGGCAGACCGTGCCGTTGAGCAGATATTCACTCTCACCGGAGCGGTACAGACGCCTTGCCACGACAACTTCGTCATAGTCGGTGGCCAGGCAGTGATCGCTGTTATCCAGCGTGATCGCCACATAGGCATAGCCTAAGGGCTTACGATTCTGGGTACCGGCAAAAATGACATCCTGCATGCTGCCGCCGCGAAGCTGCTTTACCGACTGCTCACCAAGCACCCAGCGGACAGCATCAGCAACATTGGATTTACCGGAACCGTTCGGTCCCACGATACCTGTAATACCGTTATGAAATTCAAACAATATCTTATTTGCAAATGACTTAAAACCGTGAACTTCGATACTCTTTAAATACATCTATATAAACTCCTGACTACGCAGCGCTTCATAGGCTGCCTGTTGCTGTGCCTGTTTCTTGGAATGTCCCGAGCCCCGTCCGATCACCTTGTCGCCGACAAGCGCTTCGCAGACAAATTCCTTTTCATGTTCCGGTCCGCTTTCCGAAACAAGCCTGTAGGACAAAACCGCATTCGGATCCTTTTGTACCCGCTCCTGCAAAATGGATTTTGCATCATAGAACAGCTGTTTCCTGTCCAGATCGTTGAGCACAAACTTCATGATAAAACCCTTTGCAGCATCGATCCCGCCGTCTAAATAAATGGAGCCGATGAGTGCTTCCACCACATCTGCCAAAATGGAATCCCGCTGCCTTCCGCCGGTGTTCTCCTCTCCCCTGCCAAACAGGATATGCTCGCCAAGCCCGATATCCCTGGCGGTGATGGCCAGCGCCTGCTCGCAGACACTTGCAGCCCGCATTTTTGTCAGACTGCCCTCCGGCTGATCCGGGTAGGTGTGATAAAAATACTCACTGCTGATCATCTCCAGCACAGCATCCCCTAAAAACTCGATCCGCTCGTAGCTTTTGTGCTTGCCTTTTCCCAGCTCATTTGCATAGGACGTATGCGTCAGCGCCTGAAACAGCAGTTTTTCGTCTTTATAGGTATATCCTATGCGTTCCTGCAAAGGTTTGTTATCCAGACGGTTCACGCTCCCACCCCTTTATCAGCTGATTCACAGATCAGATTCAGTGCATCCTCAATGGTCACGATCTCTTCTACCCTGTCGGTTTCCAGCTCGATCCCAAGTTCTTCCTGGACGATCGCAAGGATCTGATAGGCATCCAAAGAATCAGCTCCCAGATCACCCTCGATAGAAGTGTCCAGGTGCAGTTCGCTGATATCACATTGTAATACATCTATGATCGCCTGTCTGATGACTTCCAGATAGTGATCTGTATCTGCATATTGATTCATAACCAAGCCTCTTACAAAAAAAACTATTCAAGGTTCAGACGCTCCTTGATCTTTTCATTGATCCCCTGCTGCATGAACTGCGAACACTGAAGAACAGAATTGCAGATCTCCACGCTCTCACTGCTGCCGTGGGTTTTTACCACAAGGCCTTTCAGTCCCAGCATAGGCGCTCCGCCGTACTGATCCATGGAAAAACTCTTCAGTGTCTTTTTCAGCGCAGGTTTCACTAAAAGCGCACCGATCTTACTGCGCAGAGTGCTCAGCATTCCCTGTTTCACCTTCGCAAGCAGCGTCAGCGCCACGCCTTCATACATCTTCAAGATGATATTGCCCGTGAATGCCTCACAGACAACCACATCCACAACGCCCGACGGGATATCCCTTGCTTCCACGCTGCCCACAAAGTTTAAATCCTTACATTCCTTCAGCAGCGGAAAAGTCTCCTTGACCAGGGCGTTTCCCTTTTCTTCTTCCGCACCGATGTTTACGATGCCCACCTTGGGGTTTTTTATCCCCATAACGCTTTCCATATAGACACTTCCCATGCGCGCAAACTGCACCAGCATGGACGGCCTTGCATCCACGTTGGCGCCGCAATCGATCAAAAGGCTGCAGCCTCTTTCATTATCTGTGGGGATCAGCGGCGCAAGGGGCGGTCTCTCAATCCCCTTCAGCCTTCCCACAAGGATCTGTCCTCCTACCAAAACCGCGCCGGTGCTGCCTGCGGATACAAAAGCATCTGCCTCACCTTTTCGGATCATGGTCATGCCGCGGACTATGGAAGAATCCTTTTTCTTCTGTATCGCCTTCACAGGCGGTTCCGCCATTTCGATTGTCTGACTGCAATGACGGACCTCCACGCGTTTTTCATCATAAGAATACTTTTTCAGTTCTTCTCGTATTGCCTGCTCATCACCGAGCAGATATAAAAAGAGATCCTGCTGTTTTTCGAGGGCCAAAATGCCGCCCTTAACGATCTCTCCGGGAGCAT
This sequence comes from Lachnospiraceae bacterium, assembly GCA_016282215.1. Taxonomy (GTDB): domain Bacteria; phylum Bacillota; class Clostridia; order Lachnospirales; family Lachnospiraceae; genus RGIG7926. Next base: position 1,378 of record JAEEKC010000125.1, on the reverse strand, counting down.
TATCCCCTCCCATGGCATCTAATACAACTCTGGTCTGATCCGCCATTTTTACTCTCCTAATTTATCAGTAATATATCGTTTCAACTTTTACAGACCGGACTTTACACTAATTTATCAGTAGTATATCGTTTCAACTTTTACAGACCGGACTTTACACTATTCCAGACCATAAACAACTATACTAAATTCCTGCCTAAAAGTCAAAATCCTCAAACCGCCTTGACACTCTTTGCACCGGCTTTTGTCAGCTTACTTTTGTAGGCTTTCTTTTTCTTTCCTTTACATACCAGTTTGATCTTCTTCGCCGTTTTTGCAAAGGCCTTCTTGCCCACCTTCTTCAGGCTCGTAGACCGGATCTCAACGGTACTGAGCTTCTTGCATTTGAAAAATGCACTCTTGCCGATGGATTTGATATTCGCACCCATGGTAACGGCTTTCAGTTTTTTCTGATTCTTAAAGGCTCCGGCGCCGATGGATGTCACCTTGAAACGTATGCCGTTGTACTCTACAACATCGGGAATTGTTACGCGGGCCGCGTTTTTCTTCCATTTGACAACGGCGACTTCGCAGCCCTTGTTGCCTGCTTTGGTCACCTTATAGGTTGCAGAGTTTACATCCGTAAACTTTGTCCCTTTTTTCGGATACATGATCGCCGCGCTGCAGGACGCATTGTTGCTCTTTCCGAGTTCATATCTTTCTGCATTGGACGCTGTGACATACCAGGTCATGTTTCCGCCGGTGACTTTATAATCGATGGCCGCTGCATTTGTTGTATAAGATCCATACCATACAAAATCACCATTGTCTGTGCCATATACATCATAACGCACCGCGCCGTTTACCGCATCCCACTGCAGGCTTGCCGTGTTGTTGTCCACCCTGGAAACACGAAGGGCGAATTTTACCGAAGCACTTGCATGGTATGTTACCGCATGCAGCAGGTTGTCCGCGCCGTTCGTCGCTTTCCAATAATAGATCGGGTAGGAAACCGCTGCCATCGGATACTTGCTGTGAAAAGCAGCATCATTATATTTTGCATCCCTTGTATGATTCGGGAACTCTGCCTCATTTTTCAGGAAGAACTGATATCTGGCATTGTACTCCTGCAGGACGGTGGAATCCCAGGTGGAATCCACATTGTAAAATTTCCCACCCAACTGAACGATATTCCAGCCGTGACGTTCTGCCTGTCCGTATCCCGGCATCAGCCTGGCCGTGATCCCCGCTCTTTTCATCATACGGTAGAACAAAAGCGCATATCCCTGACAAACGCAGGTTTTATCATGAAGCCCCGCATATGCCGTATACTGCAGAGGATACTGCTCACCGGTCATTCCGGCGTGCGTCGTATCATAGCTGATGTTCGACGTAATGAATT
>JAEEKC010000124.1 GCA_016282215.1 Lachnospiraceae bacterium | reverse complement strand
GGCTGCGAACTTTACACAACAGGAGAACCCTGCCCCATGTGCCTGAATGCGATCCTGTGGGCGAATATCGAAAAGGTCTATTATGGCTGCACGATCAGCGATAATGCCGGGATCGGTTTCCGGGATGAAAAATTCGACCGGCTCTCCGGCGGCAGGGAAGCATTTCAGGATTTCCTGGTCTGTATTGACCGGGAGGCCTGCCGGAAACTGTTTGAGGTGTACAACAGTTTGGAGCATGTCATATATTAATAAGTGTCAAGTGTGGGACGGTTCGGTGTCAAGTGTGGGACGGTTCTCTGTGACAACCCGTTTTTCAGGGTTGTCACAGAGAACCGTCCCCATTGACACCACGTCCCCATTGACACCGTCTTTTTTCTTGCATGACACTGCGTGGTGTGTTATCTTAGTATTGTCGTTTTTGAAAGGCATGAGAAAACGAGAATAAAACGGAAAGAGAGATTATTATGAGTACAGAAAAACGTGGCAGCTGGGGTTCGCGTTCCCAGTTCATTCTTGCGTCCATCGGATCTGCGGTAGGATTAGGAAATGCCTGGCGTTTCCCGGGCCTTGCGGCAAAACACGGCGGCGGGGCTTTTCTTATGGTATACCTGTTAGCCATGCTGATCCTGGGTATCCCGTTCCTTATGATGGAAATCTCCATCGGACGGAAAATGCGCCGCGGCGTTCCCGGTGCACTTCGTGCCATCAATAAAAAAACAGAACCTGTCGGATGGTTTGCTGTGTCAAATGCCTTTGTGATCTCTGTCTACTATGCTGTTGTATTCGCATGGGTGATCATGATGGCATTTGCCAGTTTCAAATTTGCCGGTCTGACCGGCTCTTCCGAAGGACCGGCAGCAGCTGCCGGTATCTGGGCCGGCTTGATCAAAACCACGGGAACGACTTCCGGATATACAACGATCGCATGGCCTGTTTTCGGCTGCCTGGTCATTGCCTGGGTACTGATCTACACCTGTATCAGAAATGGTCCGAGTACTGTGGGAAAGGTAGTTAAATATACGGTATTTCTTCCGATCCTTTGCCTTCTGATCCTTGCGGTGAAAGGTATTATCATGCCGGGAGCAGCGGAGGGACTTTACAAGTTTTTTGTTCCTGATTTTTCATCCCTTGGCGAAGCTGAAATATGGATCGACGCCATCGGACAGGTGTTTTATTCCCTGTCGATCATGATGGCCATCATGGTTGCTTATGGATCTTTCCTGAATGATGACAGCAATATCGCAAAGGATGCCATGATCATCGCATTTTCGGATTTTGCCATCAGTGTGCTTTCCGGTATCGTGCTCTTCACCACGATGGCCGGGACCGGCCAGCTTGAAAACATGACGGCGTCCGGTATCGGAACGGCATTTATCGTGTATCCGCAATCTATTGTTTTGCTGACCAATAACGGCGTAGCAAATGCCATTTTCGCATTTGTCTTCTATTTCTGCTTATGTACCCTTGCCATTGACAGTGCATTTTCCATTATCGAGGGTGTTTCGACGGCAATCGCTGATGCCTTCCATCTGTCACACAAGAAGACCACGCTGACCCTTTGCATCGTAGCCAGCATCCTCTCCCTGTGGTTCATAACGGGGGCCGGTCTTGCATGGCTGGATATTGTTGATAACTGGTGTAATGCCTTCAGCTTGATCTTAGTCGGTGTCCTTGAGGCGGTTACCATCGGCTGGCTCTTTGATCCCAAAAAGGTTTTGAAGGAAGTAAACCGCAATACGGGCAGCTTTAAGATGCCGGAGTGGTGGTTTGTGATCTCCATCAAGTTCCTTGCACCGCTTACTCTGACAGGTTTCTTCATCTGGAATCTTGTGGTACTGTTCAAAGGCGGCGGAATCTACGGAGCAGCTGACGGGTATTCCCTTGCGTCTAACATTATCGGCGGATGGCTGATCCTGGCGCTTTGCTTCTTCAGCGGATTCATTGTAAAAGGGATTCAAAAAAATCTGGAGAAGAAGGGCTTTGTGCCTGATGAAGATTCATGGGATTAAGGTAATGAGCAAGAACAAAAACCGGTGGCTGCTGGATAAGACCATTTTGTGCGTAAAGCTTTTGATGTATGCTTTACTGGTTTTTACTGTATTTATATTCATTTATTACGGTTTGATCAACAAGGGGGATGTCATCGAAGACGAACCCGTTTGGTTTCTGGAAGACTGGGATTTTTCCGAACCCGGAGACGGAAACCAGATCATTTCTTCAACGCTTCCGCAGGGCATAAAGGACAATGAATATCTGTTCTTTGATGCCCGCAAGGATGTTTCGGTCTATGTCGGCGACGAGCTTCGCAAGGATTTTATAGAAAAAAGAGATGTCAATCTGCCCGGCGGATCCTTTAAGAGATTTCTGATGACGGTGCCGCTGAAGGCGGAGGACGCGGGGCAGAAGATCACGATCGTTCGAAAGTCGCCGGCTGAGTATGACAAGGAATTGTCGGAGGTTTTCATAGGCACCCGGTCCGGCGGCCGGTCCTATTTGTTCAGGACGCTGGGGATTCCATTTGTGATGGCCTTCATCGTGCTGATCTTTTCTTTTGTGGCCTTTGTTGTCAGTGTTGTTCTCAGGTTCTGGTATAAGCAGAATATCGATATGCTGTATGGTGCGCTCGGCATTTTTTCCATTGCCGCATGGCTCATCACGGATTCGCATCTGTTTCCCTTTGTCTTCGGGGTGGATCATGTAAACAGTCTGCTCAGTTTTCTGTTCTGTCTTACCATGCCGCTGCCGCTTCTTTTGTATCTGTCCTCGGTGCAGCGCTATCGGTATAAACGGCTGACGCCCGTTGTGGCACTGGTTGCGATCCTAAATGCCCTTGTCTGGCCGTTCCTTCATTTTACGGGGATCGTGCCTTTTGACAAAATCATGGATCCGGCGAATGTGGTGTTGGTGATCCTGGCTGCGTCCGGTATGCTGATCCTGATGATAGATGCCGCAAAAGGAAATGCAGGAACCTATCGGTACACCTTTATCGGCTTTTTCGGATTCCTTGTCTGCGGCCTGATGGAACTGATCTTCATCCTTCTGAATGTGACGATCTTCATGGATTCGTTTTTCATCGTGATGGGGCTTGGCTTTTTGCTTACGTTTATCGTGATCCAGCAGGTGTATGAACTGAGAATGCTGAATCAGGAAAAACAGCATGCCATCGATGTTTCCGAGGCAAAGACGCAGTTTCTGGCCAGCATGTCCCATGAGATCCGCACGCCCATCAATGCGATCCTGGGCATGAATGAAATGATCCTGCGGGAAAACAAAGACAAGACCATCGAGGAATATTCCCAAAATGTCAAAACTTCCGGCAAGATGCTTCTGATGCTGGTCAATGACGTGCTGGATTTTACAAAGATCGAAGCGGGGAAACTGGAGATCACCAATGCACCGTTTTTTATGTCGGATGTGCTGTTTGATGTCATTTCGCTGATCCGGGAACGGGCAGAGGAGAAAAACCTGCTTCTTTCTTCTGAGATCACAGGGCAGGTACCGGATGCGATGATCAGTGATGAGTTCCGTATCCGGCAGATCCTGATCAATCTGATGAACAATGCGGTCAAGTATACCCAAAAGGGCTCGGTAACCCTTACGATTGGCGGTGAGTACACAGAGGATGGATTTTTGTTAAGTCTCAGGGTTAAGGATACCGGAAAAGGCATCCCGAAGGAGGATCAGGCGCATCTGTTTGAGGCGTTTTCCAGAGCGGATCTGAAATCCAACCGGAATATCGAAGGCACGGGGCTTGGGCTTGCCATTGTGAAGAGTATCGTGGATTCCATGAACGGGCAGCTGGGCGTGGAAAGCGAGTATGGAGCCGGTTCTGAGTTTTGGGTAAAGCTTCCCGTGAAGTATGAAAACAAAAATCCACTTCGGGAGGATTTCATGGAGCAGAGGACACGGCAGGCCGAAGCGTCGGAGCGCTGCAGCTTTACGGCGCCTAAGGCAAAGATCCTTGTAGTGGATGATAATGCGTCGAACCTGACCATCGTAAAACTGTTCCTGAAACGAAATGAGATCGTTCCGGATCTTTGCAGCAGCGGACTTCAGGCGGTTAAGATGTGCAAAGAGAAGCGATATGACCTGATCCTGCTCGATCACATGATGCCCCAGCCGGACGGGATCGAGACACTTCACCTGATCAGAGAGGATGAAGCGTCCATGAATAGGGATACCAAAGTAATTGTCCTGACGGCGAATGCAGTAGCCGGCAGCCGGCAGATGTACATGGCAGAAGGATTTGACGATTATCTGACCAAGCCCCTCGATTCCGGTGTATTAGAGGAAACGGTAAAGAGGATGCTGCCACAGCAGAAGGTGGTTGAGCCTGTTTCCACTCATGTCAAAGAGGCTGAGGCGGCCGGGCATGAGGGCATTTTCGAGTTTGAAGCAGTGCCGGCAGGCGATTCTGTCAAAGAAACAGTGATCCCGGCCAAAGCAGAAAAAGAGGATCAGCAGGAAGTGATCAAAAACAGGCTTTGCGCGATCGAAGATTTTGATCATGAAACAGCCCTCAGACACTGCGCAGGCGACGCTTCATTTCTTTCAGAGATCATTTCGGATGTGGCAAATGAAGGCCTTGAGCGCATCGAACGAATGAAGAACTGTTTGGAAGAAAAGGACATGAAGTCCTATCAGATCGAGGCGCATGCGGCAAAAAGTTCCATGGCAACCATCGGACTGAAATCCTTCAGTGAACGGGCAAAGAAACATGAATTTGCTGCAAGGGACAAGGATACGGATTTTATCTTTGCAGATGCCGATGATTTTTTGAAGCATTACGAACAGTTGTGTGGTAAACTGAAAGAGGCGTGTGGATGATAGATTTATTAAGAGGATAACTATGGAACCGGTAAGAATAGAAGGTTTATGGGACTGTGCATTTTGCGGGCAAAAAGGGATCCGTGCCCGCTATGACAGATGTCAGGGCTGCGGAAGCCCGAGAGGAACGGATACGGTTTTTTACATGCCGACTGATATCGCGGCGGCGACGCTGACGAAGGATGAAGCAGCGAAGACTTCGAATGCATCGGACTGGCTGTGTGATTACTGCGGCAGTTTAAACAGTGCTGACTTTTCCGTCTGCAAAGGCTGTGGTTCGAAGAAAGAGGAAGCAACGAAGAATTACGGATCGCTTCATGCATCCGGTGATCAGTTTTAGGAGCTTATTATGGCCAAACAGTTG
>JAEEKC010000123.1 GCA_016282215.1 Lachnospiraceae bacterium | reverse complement strand
CTAAAAGCTGTCCCTTTGCTCTGCCGTGTCCCTTTTTCGTGATCCGGCAGGATACAGTCTGTCCCGGAAGGACATTCTTTACATTGACCGGCCCTTCTTCTGTCTCTACCAGTCCCACATTCGGGAAGCTGATCTCTTTTACGGTTCCTTCTATGATCTGACCTTTTTTCATAATACTCCTAAAAAGAAAGGCAGGAAATCCCGCAGGATTCCTGCCCATCATTGAATTTCATTTTATCGCTCTCAGTCTTTTGCATCCTTGTCATCATCAAGATCATCAAAGAAGTCATCATCGAAATCATCATCAAAATCATCATCGAAGTCTTCCAGATAATCCGGTGTGAAGTACAGATATACTGCATAAGCAATGGCAGCAACAGCTGCAATAGCACCGATCACTGCAAGGATCCATACGATGGTACGGCTCGCTTTTTTCTCTTCCTCTTCGCGCTGCAGAAGGTTTCCTGCCTTGATCACTGAAAGCACATCATCAAATCTGTCTTTGCCCATTGGAAAAACCACCTTTCTTTTTATGATTTGCCGGTTCTTCTTTCACAAAATGCCCGGCTGTTTTCTGATCATCTAAACATCTATAGTTTATCACATTTCCAGTCAAATGACTACTAAATTTTAAAAAAACAAAGCTTATATCATTCCTCGACCTTCATCAGTTTAGCAAAAGCCGCATACATGATCTTCTGACCGGTTTTATCAAACTCTACCGTCACTTTGGTATCCCTGGGCCCCGGTTCCATAGCCCTGACAGTTCCGACGCCAAAGAGCTGGTGGCGCACTCTGTCCCCTACTTCATAACCGATCCTTGATGAGCTGCCTGCAGCTCCCCCCGCAGAAGATGCACCTCCTGAAGCTACGGATCCGCTCAAGTTTTTTCCAAAGCCTGTCAATACCGGTTTTTTCGAAGATGATCTGCCTGCTGCATCCGCCATAGCGATAAAAGGCTTAACATTCACCGGTGTCGGTTTCTTTTTCTTCAGTTTGGAAGGATCAGCCTTCGGCAGAGTTTTTCCGCCGGGAGTCTCATAAGGTATCTTAATGACATTGTTTTTCGGCTTCTGCTGTCCGTAAGACGTGCCGGATCCTGTAAATCCTCCGCCTGCAGTGCGGCCCCCGAACATACCGTTTCCATAACCGTCATTTTGAGAAGACCGGTCCGCGCCGCTCATATATCCGCCTGGTGCCTGATCCATCAGCGCAGCCGGGATTTCCATGACAAAACGGCTGACCGGGTTAAACTGCGTCTGCCCATGGATCATCCTGCCCCTTGCACAACAGATCGTCAGATCCTCCTTCGCCCTGGTGATCGCCACATAGCAAAGCCGTCTTTCTTCTTCAATATCTTCCGGATCTCCGGTGCTGGTAGACATGTAGCCGGGAAAAACACCATCTTCCATACCGGCCAGATAGACGTTCGTAAACTCAAGTCCTTTTGCGCCGTGAACGGTCATCAGCAGTACTCTGTCCGCATCCTCTTCCACGGAATCAATATCCGCCACAAGTGCCACTTCCTCCAAAAATGAGGACAGCGTCGCATCTTCATGTTCATCCGTAAAGGCCTGTAGTTTGCTGAAAAGCTCACCGATATTCTCCTGCCTGGAATCGTATTCTTCCTTATCGTCACATTCATCCTGCAGATAGGCATCATAGCCGATGGTCTCAATGATATCTGAAAGAAGGTCGGACAGGTCATACACCTGGGTTTTCGTCCGAAACGCCCGGATCATCAAAGCAAACCGTTCCACTTTTTCAGCCGCTTTCCCAAGTCCCGGCACTTTGTCCGCTTCCATAAGCGCATCCAAAAAACTGATCCCCTGAGCTTCTGCATAGGCTTCGATCTTTCCCTGGCTGGCAGCACCGATGCTCCGTTTCGGAACATTTAATATACGCTTCACCGCCAGATCATCCCTGCTGTTATCAATGGTCTTTAAATACGAAAGAAGATCCTTGATCTCTTTTCTGGCATAAAAGTTAATGCCGCCTACGATCTGATAGGGAATGCCTTCCATAACCAGACGTTCTTCTATCAGACGGGACTGCGCATTTGTCCGGTATAAAACAGCATGATCGGAAAAATTCTGTTTTCCCTTACGTACTGACCTGCCGATCTGATCCGCTATATATTCAGCCTCCTGTTTTCCGGTATCAAACTGCCGGAAATGGATCAGGTCACCGGCGCCGGCATCCGTCCACAGCGTTTTTTTCTTGCGCCCCTTGTTATGCGCGATCACATGGTTTGCCGCATCCAGGATATTCTGCGTCGATCTGTAGTTTTGCTCAAGGCGTATCACCTCTGCCTCCGGAAAAACCTTCTCAAAATCCAGGATGTTGCGGATATTGGCGCCGCGGAACCGGTAAATGGACTGATCGTCGTCACCCACAACACAAAGATTCCGATAGCCTCCGCTCATCAGCTCCACCAGCCGAAACTGTGCAGAGTTGGTATCCTGATACTCATCCACGCAAACATAACGGAATCGGTTTTGATAATCCCGCAGCACATCCGGCTGGGATTCGAACAACTCCACGGTATTCATGATCAGGTCATCAAAATCCATGGCATTGCGTTTACGTAAAAGCTCCTGGTATTCGGTATAGGCTGCGGAGATCTTCTGTTCCATGAAATCATAGGCACGGTCAGCATATTCCCGCTCATTGATCAGTTCATTCTTTGCATTCGAGATCGCATTCAGGATCGCTTTTTCTTTCAGCCGAGATGTATCGATCTGCAGTTTTTTGCAAACTTCCTTCATGACGGATTTGGAATCATCGGAATCATAGATCGTAAAATTATTGTCATAACCCAAACGGTCCGCAAAACGCCGCAGGATCCTGGCACAGCTGGAATGGAACGTTGCCACCCAGATACTCTCGGAGCCATAGCCAACCAGAGTATCGACTCTCTGCCGCATTTCGCCGGCGGCTTTATTGGTAAAGGTGATGGCGCAGATATTCCAGGGCTCCACCTTTTTCTCTGCGATCAGATAGGCGATCCTGTGGGTCAGCACCCTTGTTTTCCCTGAACCGGCACCCGCAAGTATCAAAAGCGGTCCTTCCGTACAGAAGACCGCTTCCCTTTGTTTGCCATTTAAAGATTCATAAATATTGCTCATTCTGTTCCTTTCCGTATCCTAATATCCCCTGATCTTATCATCATCTTCTCCGACATTTTTCTCAATGGCTTTTACCTGGACATAGTAGGAGAAACTGTCATTTACTTTGATCAAAACCCGGTCACCGACTTTTTTGCCGAGCAGTGCTTTTCCCAAAGGGGATTCAATGCTGATCAGTCCTTTCAGCGGATTGCTGCGTACCGTGGTCACGATCTTGCAGATATCTTCGCATTGCTGGTCTTCATCAAACAGAGTCACCTTCGTATCCATGCCGATCTCATCATCTGCGGATTCATCTTCCACGATCTGCGCGGTTTTGATCATATTCTGCAGATACCGGATCCTGCTGTCATTCCGGTTCTTGGCACGCTTTGCAGCATGATACTCGAAGTTTTCGCTCAGGTCCCCCTGCGCCCTGGTCTCTTTGACTTCTTCGATCAGACCGGGGCGAAGTTCCAACTCCCTGTATTCGATTTCTTTTTGCATCTTCTCGATGTCGCCTTTTGTCAGTTTATCACGCATAGTACATTTCCCTTTTTTTTATTCAACATTATGATATGAATTGATCTATTGGCGCCTGCAATTACCGGGTTTGCACCTTTTGAACATATCGTCATATCTAATATAGAATACAATTTGAGCAATCGCAATATATCATATTCAACTGAATAACAAATCCGATTCACAATCTCACACTCATCTCGCATTCTTTGTCACTTCGTGACGAATGCTCGATGTCACTCAAAGTACAGATCGATATCCACATTTCCTTCGATCCCGGGCACGCTTCCTGTCTCTGTAAACTGCCACATGGAAAAGGTATAAGGATAATCCGGCGTCGCCCTGTAATCCGCCAGCCATTTTGCATATCCTTCGAGTTCCTCGAGATGCAGCACGGTGCAGAACCGCTTCGCATTGGCATAGATCATGGGTTTCAGTCCTGCAGCCGCGATCCGATCACAGAAAGCCTTTGTCGCACTGGTCAGCTGATTCGGTGTCATATCCGCATTTCGTGCCTTATCATAGGTAATGATCTCCATATCAAATACTACAGGCATATCCACAGCATATCCCTGCAAAGACTTGATAACAAAATCTGCTTCTTCCACAGCTTCTTTATCATTCAGAGCTGTTGAGAAAAAGTAAACGCCGACTTTGATCCCGGCCAGAGAAGCACCCTCGATATTGTCAATAAATTTGTCGTCAATGATCAGGTCGCCGCTTCCGTAAGCACGGCTGCCGAGTCGGATGATCACGAATTTCACACCGGACGCTGCCACGGTGGGCCAGTCGATCTCACCCTGGAATTTGGATACATCGATACCGATGGTTGCCTTTTTTCCATCCGATGATACATAATTTTTTTGCAGGTTCTCGCCTGTAAAAGCGGAAAGATCATAGGGATTCTTTTCGATATCCAGCAGCGGAACCCGCATATAACCCTTTGCAATGTCATAGATGACCGTAGTTTCCTGCTCGGTTTTCGGCACATATTCCCCTTCAACAATGCCGGCATCTGTCATGATCAGTTCTTTGGCATCTTTTTCCTGCTGCGCCCGGATCTCATCATGTTTCTTATTGATCTCTTCAGCGTTTTTCCGGCTGGTCAGCGCTGCGTCCATTGCCGCATTTGCCTCTCCCGCCGCGTTTTCCAAAAGAGCTTTGGGCGCAAGGGCTCCTAAGAACAAAAAGATCGCCGCGCCGAGCCAGAGGATCGAAAGTCTTGCAAATCTCGCTTTTTTCCTGCGCCGTTCTCTTCTGGCTCGTTTTTCATCAAGCGCTGAAATATCATTTGTCAGAACATCTTTGATACTTCCTGAAGAAACAGCATCCGGCAGACTGCCGGCCAGCGCATCCTGTGCCTTTTTCTGACGTTCTCTTAATTGGTCCTGTTTATCCGTTTTTGCAAACCTTGCACCCTCAAAAACGGTCGCCACAAAACCGATGACGCACAGCGCTGTCAGTACCAGTCCGATATTGCTCCATTTCAAACTGTACCGGTAATACTTATTCATCAACTCATAGTTTTTCTGACTGCTTTCATAAGCAGCTGTCAAAGACGCAATATCCCTGTCTGCCTCGATGGGATCCACTGGCGGCGGGTCCTTGTAGGTGATGGTATTGCTGGTGCCGCTGACCGTATAGCCGTTATAAAGCCTTGCAACCACTTTATCTCCCGGCATAACACCGGGAATATCAATATCCATCTGTGTTTCGCCCTTTGCAAAAGGCATCAGGCCGGACCAGCTCTCTCCACCGTCCAAACTGTATTCATAATAAACAATATCTGTTTCCGGCTCATTTCCCTGAATATGGTATCGTTGTACATCCGTCGTCCTGACCCTGCCGTCCGGTGTTGTGGGAAGTTCCTGCTCTGCCGCCTGTTCAGTCGTCCCATCTGCGCCGCTTGCCGACGTCTGCGCTTCCGTCTCGCCCGGATGTGCCTGATCCTGCAGCCAGGAGATGGAAACCGCCTCCGGACCGGTCTTATCCGGCTTTGCTGTCTCTTCCGGCGCAAAATAGCCATTCTTGACAAACTGGGTAAAATCCTTTGTACCGTCAGAACTTTTCAGATGATAGTATTTCGCTACTGCTTCGGCATCCATTTTTCCGAAAGCCCTGAAATTATCATCATTCTGCATGTAAGCTTCGTCCTGGGCATGATCGGCATAACAGTGCTCTACCAGGATGGCCGGCATATCCAGCGCCACGGATTCACGCAAGATGCCGTAATAATCCGTTCCGCGGTCATTCAGCCTTACCTTTGTGCCGCGGATCGTCAGTCCGATATCAGAAAACTGTTCCAGGAAAATATCGCCGAGAGAACGCATATCCGCATGTTTCAGCCCTTTTGACGGAATCCAGACTTCCGAGCCGAACATGGTATGCTGTTCAGACATATTAAAGTGGAGGCTGACAAGTACATCAGCCCCCGCGTCTTTTGCGGTCTGTGCTCTTTCCTTCAAAGACATATCCACTTCTTCATCCGGATCGGTAATGATGGCCGTAACCCCTTCATAGGTTTCCAGCTCTTCCTTCATCGCCTGCGCCGTGATACGTGTGATATGTTTTTCTATAAGTCCGTTGTGCGTAAGACCCGAGTTGCCTCCGCCGTGCCCCGGATCGATCGCAATTGTGATTGCCATGTATCTCCTCTTTGTAATCGATCAGTCATTAAAAATTCAATCAGATGTTTTATCCTTCATTTTCTCTGCTGTTTCTTCCCGCATCTGATCCACCAGTTTTTCGATCAGCAGTTTTTTGGTGTAAACATCTACGCAGAGCATACAGATAAAAGCAAAATGCTGTAAAAACTCCCTGTCTTCTTCGGCCTCATCTTCAAACAGCTTTCTCGAGGTTTTGAAACTTGCTTCCACATCTTTCTTGAGGACCTCTACCTCTTCATCGCGAAGGCTGAAGATCTCATCATAGATCTCTGTCAGAGACGGATCGCCTTTTTCACCAAAATACCTGTCTGCCAGCGGTCCTAAGATCTGCTGAATATCCGTAATGGACATGACGCTCTTCATATAATAGATAAAAATGAGGATCAGCATGTGTTCCTTCGAATATTTCTTTTTCACCGGTGGCGGGATCAGATTATTCTTGGCATAATTGTTGATCATGGTCTTTGTCAGGATCTTATCTGTCTCCGGATGCCGGGTTGTCTGCTTCATCCTGCTGTCGATAAAGGTTGTGACCTGATCCATATACAGATCGATCTGCGGCAGCTCACCGGAATCAATATAGGCGATCCTGTCAAAGCTTTCTAAGATACTCTGAAGCAATGCCTCATTTTTATCAGAAATAGTCATGTTTGGCCTCGTGAGTTTCTACAGTGTATTGTGATAACACGAATTGCTTCGTGCTTCGCACGCTCGAGTTTGTACTTTTGAAGCTTATTATCACATTATATAGTATTCAAAACTATTTTGCAAGAAATCCCGTCGCGATTGCTTTTTTGCACAAGATATGGTACATTTGATTAGTAAATTACCGGTTCAGCCACAAAAGGAGTTTACCATTGAAAGTCATTGAAGAAACGCTTGATGCGAAAATGTGTACATATGATCTGAATCTGATCGCCGATCCGGAAAAAATCCTCTTCATGGATATCGAGACCACAGGATTTGCGGCAAGGTCTTCCGTTCTGTATCTGATCGGGTGTATCGTCTGCGAAGGAAGGCAGCTGAAACTGATCCAGTATTTCGCTGAAAAACCTGACGATGAAGATAATGTCTTATCTGCATTTTTAGAGCTTTGCAGGAAAAAACAGGTTCTCATTCATTATAACGGAAACAATTTCGATATTCCTTATCTGAAACACAAATGCTCATCCTACGGTCATGAGCAGCCATTCGATACCATGGAAGGCGTTGATATCTATAAAAGGATCATGCCCTATAAGCAGATCCTGCGGGTAGACAATCTCAAACAGAAAACCATGGAGCAGTTCCTGGATATCAACAGGGAAGACAGGTATAACGGCGGTGAGCTGATCAACGTTTACCGCGAATATGTTGCAGATGCCGTCCGCCTTGAAAAGCAAAACGCTCTTGGCGGTTTTGAAGAAACGGCCTTGCTGAAAAAACAGGCCGACCAGAAACTGAAACTTCTGCTTTTGCATAATGCGGATGATATGCGCGGCATGCTCTCTTTGATCTCACTTTTATCTTACGCCGATATCTTCCTGCAGCCGAATAAGATCACAAGGATCTCAGCCAAGAAAGTGACTGAGCCCACAGGTGCGGTCCATCTCTTTCTTTTGATGCGTCTGCGTCTGATCAGTGCGCCGCCGAAACCTCTCGTGGTAATGAAAAAGGGGATCCGTCTTGCTGTGGAAGGCACGGAACTGACGCTTGATATTCCCATTACTGAGGGTGAGCTGAAATACTTCTACGGGAACTTCAAGGAATACTATTATCTTCCGGATGAAGATACCGCACTGCACAAATCCGTGGCGTCTTTTGTATCGCCGGAGCACAGAGTGCAGGCGACAGCGCAAAACTGTTATACCAGAAAAGAAGGGCAATTCCTGCCTGAGTTTGATCTGATGTTTGAGCCGATCTTCCGGCAGTCTTATGATAAGCCGCAGCTCTATTTTGAACTGACAGATGAGTTGAAGCACTCACCGGAAATGCTGCATCAATATGCGATCCATAGCTGTGATTATATGTATCATAATGCGACAAAGAGTGGTGGAAACAAAAAAAGCAGCTCGCAAAAAATTGCGAGCCGTTTTTTTAAGTATCAGATCATTTGAAGAATGCCACATCATCAGCGAGATGTCCTGCCAATACTTTCAGGTCTTCAGCAGACTGGGCCAGGATGGCTACCGTTGACGCAAGTTCTTCCATGGAAGCGTTTGTCTCCTGTGTAGAAGCTGCATTCTCTTCCGAAATGGCTGAAAGGGATGACATCACGTCTACCACAACGTCTTTAGAAGACTGGCAGTCACGTGCGCTTGCGTCAATGCTGCCGACACCACTGACGGTTGTTTCAATGGCTGCGATCAGTTTGGAAATGCTGTCCACCGTATTACTGATCACTTCCTGCTGCGTGGTATTACTCTTTTGTACTTCATCTGCTGTCTGAACGGCAGCCTGGGACTCACTTACAAGGGCTTCCATCTGTTCGCGGATCTGTGCCGCACTGTTTGCCGAATCATCTGCTAATTTACCGATCTCTTCTGCCACAACCGCAAATCCTCTTCCTGCTTCTCCGGCTCTCGCTGCCTCTATGGAAGCGTTCAGTGCAAGGAGATTTGTCTGCGTAGCGATGCTTGTGATCGCTGCCACTTTTTCATTGATACTGTTAACGGCTGCGCTGGTTGCATTGATCCTGCTTGCGATCTCGCCGATCCGTTCGCTCATCTCACGGGAACTGGTTCCGAGTTTATCAAGTTCATCCGCAGCCTTCTTGCTATCTTCACTCATGCTGGAAGCCGTACCGTTAAGCTCCAATGTATGATCCATAACATCGACTACCGCCTCAGCGATCTTGTCTACATTCACGTTAGCATTTTGAATCTCCTCAGCCTGCTGTACAGCGCCCTGTGAGATACCATTTACTGCCTCTGAGATACCGTCCGTTGTGCTGGAGATCTGTTCAGCCGTATCGGCCAGTTCCGATGAAGAACGGTCCACCGTTTCAACAGCGGATTTGATATCACCAATGATATCGCTCAGTCTGCCGATGACGGAATTGGCTGCACGCCCCATATTTCCGATCTCATCGTGATGCAGCTCCTCTTCATTCAGCGGGATAAACCGCCCGTCTGCCAACGCACTGACAGAAGCATTGATCTTTTCAATCGAGAGCCTGATATAGCGAAGAATATAGATCGTCAGCAGTGTCAGGATGACGATCACAACCACCATGATCAAAATCGTAATGATCAAAGATGATTTAATATAATTCTGCAGCTGTTCATCCTGATAAACGGCATATTCTCCGAGTACATCCTCCATATCATTCAGACCGGCCCTGGCATTTGCAAACAGGTCAGCCGCTTCATCCATGTTTTCTCTGTCAGCTGCTTCTTTCCACTTTACATAGTTTTCCCTTGTCGAGGTGATCATGTCCTGACAGCTGTTTTCATTCCCTTCCATCCGGTAGGTTTTGTACAGATATTCATCCGTAAGCAATATGGCCTCGATCGCATCGATTCCGTCTACCACCTGTTGAGCGTTTTCTGCCAGGCTTTCTCTGTTCTTTTCAACAGCCGCCATATCTCCGCGTTTATTGTTGATGGCAATTTCTTCTAATGCAAGCATTGCCTGATAGAAATCACGGTCAGCGGTGATCAGTTTATCGGTCAGTGTTTTCAGCTCATCATAATAGGTGTTCTTTGCCTTATTCAGGACAAACATTTCCCCCGTCCCCATCAAAATGATCAAAATGAGGATCATCGAGGCTAAAGGCACCACATCCAATAACAGTTTTCCGCGAACACTCAACTTTTTCAACATAAGGCTCCCCCCCTATCAGGTTTTTCCGTAAAAGAAAGAATTTTTTCTGACAAATCCTATCTCTCTGTATGTTATGATCTGTTCGGTGCTTCCGATGAACAGATAACCGTCTTTCGTTAACGAATCCGAAAATTTCTTAAAGATATCGGCTTTTGCTTCTTCTGTAAAGTAGATCAAAACATTCCGGCATACGATCAGATGATAATCTTTCGGATATGGGTCCTTTAAAAGATTATGCTGCTGAAACTCCACCCGTGATTTGATCTCATTGGAAATCTGATAAGACGGACCGACTTTTGTAAAGTATTTTCGTTTCAGATCATCCGGTACCGCCGCTATGCTCTTCTCGTTATAAAGCCCGACCTTCGCTTTTTCGATCACCTGTTTATCGATATCCGTTGCATAGATCTTGATCTGGCTCAGCGGCATATGACGTGAAAATGCCATCACCAGGGAATAAGGCTCATCTCCGGTCGAACACGCAGCTGACCAGATGCGAAGGCCCCTTGAACCGAACCGTTTGATCAGCTCAGGGATCACGTCTTTATCCATAAATTGCCATTGCTCGGGATTTCTGTAGAACTCAGAAACATTGATGGTCAGATAATTGACAAATTCATCGAACTTTTCTTTATTGGATTTCAAAAGCTGTACATAATTATCGTAACCTGTGATACCATTTTTAGAGATCAATGTATCGATCCTTCGTTTCATCTGCTTTTCTTTATAAGCATTCAGATCGATCTTGGTCATTTCATAAACGGCTTTTTTGAACCATTCATAGTCAAACAGCGCCATATAACTCATACCCCTAATCCATTAAAAAAATATAACGAAAAAAGGCGACCTTGCATGGATATCACGCAAAGATCGCCTTTTCATTATTTCAGATTATTCGTCGTCGCCTTCATCTTCGCCTGCTGCGATCACTGCATCGATATCAACAGAAACCACATCAGCATCAGATTCTTCTACTGCTTCGGGTGCTTTTTCCGGTGCAAGAAGCGCCTTCATGGAAAGGCTGATCTTGTGATCATCAGCATTGAAGTCAACTACTTTTGCTTCTACTTCCTGACCAACCGAAAGCACATCTGACGGTTTGCCGATACGATCCTTGGAAATCTGGGAAACATGAAGCAGTGCGTCAACACCCGGCTCAAGCTCGATGAATGCGCCAAAGTCAGTCATGCGGGCAACCTTACCTTTTACAACGTTGCCGACTGCAAACTTATTTTCGGCATCCTTCCAGGGATTGGTGTCTGCAAACTTCAGGGAAAGTCCGATCTTGTTGTCGCCGATATTCTTGATCAGGACATTCAGCTTCTGGCCAACTTTGAATACTTTCTTGGGATTCTCAACATGACCCCAGCTCATCTCGGATATATGCAGAAGTCCGTCTGCTCCGCCGAGATCTACGAATGCGCCGAAATCTGTGATGTTCTTTACGGTACCTTCTACCACATCACCTTCGTGGATGCGCTCAAACAGTTCTTTCATAGCCTGAGCCTTCTGCTCAACCAGAACCTGCTTGCGATCGCCGATGCAGCGACGCTTCTTGGGATCGTACTCGATAACGCGGAACTCGATCTCAGTATCCGCATACTTGCTCAAATCTTTTTCAAACACGTTGGAAACAAGGCTTGCAGGAATAAATACGCGAACCTCGTCCACAACAACCGAAAGACCGCCGTTGAGTACCTGAGATACTTTAGCTTTGATGATCTCGCCGGTCTCGTTTGCTTCTTTCAGGCGTTTGCTGCCCTTTTCTGCAGCCAGTCTCTTGTAGGACAGGATGACCTGGCCTTCACTGTCGTTTACGCGGATCACCTTCACCTCGATCTTGTCGCCTTCATGCAGGAGTGTCGTCAGATCGGCGCTGTTGTCATTGGTGTATTCGCTGCGGCTCAGGATGCCGTCGGACTTGTATCCGATGTTCAGTACGGCTTCTTCGGGTTTCACATCGATGACTGTACCTTCAACTACCTCTCCATTATGAATTGTCTTAAAAGATTCGTCCAATAATTGTTCAAAAGATTGTTCTGACATGATTTTGAACCTCCTCAATAATATTGTTTGGGGTGGACGCCCCGGCGGTAATTCCCACCGATCTCACTGATTTAGGTAAGTCTAAATGCAAGTCACCTGGTGTCTGGATAAAGTAAGTGTTCTCACATTCCCTGCCGCAAATCTCGAAGAGTTTTCGCGAATTGGAAGAATGAGTACCGCCTATCACGATCATACAATCCACCTGCTGCGCTATGCTCCGCGCCTCCTGCTGACGCTCGCTGGTCGCATGACAGATTGTATTCACACAAGATATATCATACGCTTTTTTTGTCAAAATTTCAACTAATTCTTGAAATTTATTGTAATTGTATGTCGTTTGGGATACAATTGCGATCTTTGTTCCATTTCCGGGCGGCATTTCTTCTGCCGATTCCCTGTTCCCGATGACGATCGGCGCCTGTTTACTGTAGCTGATAATGCCCTGTACCTCGGGATGATCCGCATCTCCGATCACCACAACCTGCCTGCCGTTTTCGCTTTCTTCTTTCACAATCCTGTGGATCTTTTTGACAAAGGGACAAGTGGCGTCCGCTATTTCAGCTCCTGTGCTTTGGAGCTTTTCAAAAGTTTCCTTCGTGATGCCATGGGAACGGATGATGATGATGCAGTCCGCCAGTTCCGTCTCCGGGATACGGATCCGCTCTGTTTCACCACCGGGCGATCTTTGCTGTACATAAAAACCATCCGGCTGTTCATCCAGCACACACACGCCTTTATCTTCCAGTTCCGAAACTACGGTCTCGTTATGGATGATAGGCCCTAAAGTAAAAATGCGCTTTTTCGTGCCCGTCGCAGCAAAGGCCTTTTCCTGCTCTTCAATTTTCTCATAAACCAGATCGACGGCACGTTTTACGCCAAAGCAGAATCCGGCGGTTTTGGCAAGAATGACTTCCATGGATATAATAACTCCGAATCGTTTTGTTTATGCGGGTAATAATGACAGGATCTTATCAGCCACTTCTTCGATGGTCATATCCGAAGAATCCACTAATACTGCGTCATCGGCCTGTCTGAGGGGCGATGTTTCTCTCGTCATATCCTGATGATCGCGCTGCTCGATATCTGCTTTGATCTCCTCAATATCGACATCCAGACCTTTTGCTTTCTGTTCTTCATAGCGGCGGCGCGCCCGTTCCTCCACCGATGCAGTCAGGTAAACCTTAACCTGCGCATCCGGCAATACCACCGTTCCTATATCGCGGCCGTCCATGACCACGTCTGTTTCCGCAGCGAGTTTTTGCTGCAGCGCCACAAGCCGCTTTCTCACATCCGGATTTGCAGAAGAAAGTGACGCCATGCGGCTGACTTCTTCGGTTCTGATGAGCCCGTTAACATTTTCGCCGTCCAGCAGGACAACCTGCGTGCCATCCTCATAACGGATAGAGATATCCGGTTTCCCGCATGCCGCACTGATTGCAGCCTGATCAGTCGGCTCGATCCCCTGTCTGTGAAGATATAACGCCATGGCGCGGTACATGGCACCCGTATCCACATAGATATAACCCTGCTTTTTTGCAACCAGTTTTGCGATGGTGCTTTTCCCTGCGCCTGCAGGTCCGTCAATGGCAATATTCATACTCATGGTATTCCTCCTGAATGTTTCGTCGTTTATCGACTCCGTATTCTCATTTTTCACTTTAACCTATCCGCATCAAAACGCTCATAATTCAAGTTCACGCAGTTTCATGATCAGCTCCCGGATCCGCTCGGATTTCATCTTCATGCTCACCTGATTGACGATCATGCGGGCCGACAGCGGACAGACTTCCTCGAGGACCTCAAGCCCGTTTTCATGCAGGGTGCTGCCGGTCTCCACGATATCCACGATCACGTCTGCCAGACCAACAATGGGACCAAGCTCCACAGAACCGGAAAGCTTGATGATATCCACGGTCTGGAATTTTTTATTGTAAAAATAATCCTTCGCGATATTCGGATATTTGCTGGCAACCCGGATCCTCTCATGGTGCTGCAGCAGTTCCTTCGCTTCCTTCGGGCCGCAGACACACATCCTGCATTTGCCAAAGCCCAGATCAAGCACTTCGTATGCTCTTCTCTGCTCTTCCAAAATGGTATCCTTGCCCACAACGCCGATATCTGCAACGCCGTATTCCACATAAGTGGGTACATCCGGACCTTTGGCCAGGAAAAAACGCATCTTCTGTTCTTCGTTCACAAAGATGAGTTTCCGGCTGCTCTTGTCCTTCATCTCCTCGCAGGTGATACCGATCTGCTCGAGCATTTCCAGTGTTTTGTTTGCCAGCCTGCCCTTTCCGAGGGCAAAGGTTAAGTATTCCGATTCATGGCTCATGATAAAAACTCCCTTACATCCAAATTGTCAACCGGCAGTCCGTCCGGTGAATCATCCGCAAGATCATAAACAAGGATCTTCTCATCCGTTGTCAGATGATAGAGATTCTGGATCCTGTTCCGATATCCGTATTCCACATAAAAATCAAGGCTCTTCCCTGTTCTGTAAGGGCTGCACATCACCTTGTTTCCGCGGCCTCTAAGCACATCTGCCACCTTCATCGCCTCATCCGCCATCTTCGCATCAT
>JAEEKC010000122.1 GCA_016282215.1 Lachnospiraceae bacterium | reverse complement strand
GAAAAAGACCGCCTCCTCGAGATCGTGGAAGACGGTCGGATCAATGATTATGAAAGGGATGATTTTATCCGGATCAAGGGAAGGCTGGACAAACTGGCGCTTTCCATCAGCTCGCTGCAGCTCTGGCTGGATCAGAAGATCGCAGAAGGAGAACTGAGCGAAGATGATTTCCCGGATGAATGATAGACGGGCTATTTAACGAACACCCGAATTGACTGATTTAAGCATATACGATCAAAGCGATAAACTCTACCACTTCATCGGTTTTGTTTGCAATGCTGTGTCCCGTTCCTTTCGGACAGATACAGACATCCCCCGGTGTCACGGTCACTTCTTCGCCGTTATCGCTGTAAACGGCCGTTCCTGATTCAATAAAGAACAGTTCACTGTCCGTTTCGTGTACATGATAACCGATACTGCAGCCAGGATTTAAAGTGATCCTGGAAAACAGCCGTCCTTTCTCATAGAGTTCTTCCGGACCGGCAATGAAATTTGTGATCACCACGGTGCCGTCTCCGTCCCGCATCTTTTCCCGGTATTCCACCTTGCATTCATCTTTTTTCCTGATCATACTGTGCCTCCTTTTCGTTCTTATATTTTGTTTTTTCTCTTTTTATTCTATGGTTTTTTCACGATTTGTGTTTTCGTTTCAGTCTCTGTCATATTTCAAAATTCTGTTTTTAAGCTACATGTTAGATCTGACTGCTTTCGAATCGTTTCCATCTTTGTCGCTGTTATTTTCACTCCTCAGTACGGTGCTTTGAAACTACCGCCTCTCCCTGCAGGATCGACAGAATCCCCTCAAACACTTCCGGGTTATTTTTCACGACGACGGCGATCTTCTTTTTTGCACGGCTCAGTCCGTGATACAGCCGTCTGACACCGGATATACCGTCGTCCTGCGGGCGGTCATTTTTCTCCCGAAGATAGCCGTCTTCATCATAGAAAAATGCTTCATCGATCAGCATCATGACCTGCTCATACTCTTTGCAGACAGCCTCGCCGATCCCGGTGCAGTTTTCGATAGTGGTATCTGCCGGCAGCTCTCCGTCATGGATCAGCGCATAGCCCTCCGCGGCATAAGCCGACAGCAGCATGCCCGCTTCATTGTCGTCTCCGGCATAAGACAGGGAAACGGATGGATAGGAACCCCTGCGGCTCCTGCCTTTGATCCGCATCAGCGAAGCGATAAAAGAAGAAAGTTCATTATTCAGCCTGATCTTGTTGGTCAGCCTGTAACTGCTGCAGCCTTCGGTCTCCGTGATCAGACGGCCGCCGCTGCCGTACCGCTCTTCCTTCGGCACCGCATCTTCTTTATCAAACGTCGCGATCAGGGGGATCTGCCATTTTTTTGCCAGGGCCAGGATGTCGCCGTATAACTCCTCTGTCAGCCTGTGGCCCTCGTCGATCAGGATCGCCGCATACTCCCCCGGTATCTGAAGTTTCTGATCCGATGCGCAGTAATAAAAGTCCACCCTTTTGAGCCTTTCATTGAGCTGTTCCAATTCCTTTTCATAAGATCCGATATGCAAAAGGCAGACCGTCTCTCGCTTTGAGATCTGCATGGCAATATCATACAGCAAAATGGACTTGCCTGTTCCCGGAAGACCGGTAAAAGCAGAAAGCGAAAACTCCCGCCGGATACTGCCGTTTCCGGTCATAATCCTCTTTAGGATATGATACCGGATATCCCGCTGCTGGGAAGTTAAAAAATACTCGCCCCGCAAAAACCGCGCCGGATCCGTCAGCGGCGAGATCAGATAATCTTCCTCCCGGAACAGATCCTCGATGGGACCTTCATACAATTCCTTCTGTCCTTCAAGAACCGCTGCCAGTTCTTCCCAATCCGTCCTGACCAGCCGGCCGCTGTTTGACATTCGGACAAGCCGGTCTGTCTGACTGATATAGGTAAAAAAGTACATGGACTTACCCAGGGTTGTCAGATAGTATTTATTCTGCGAAAGCTGCCGCAGGATCGCCTCATCCGATACGGTATTGCTCTTCAGCTCGATATTGACAATGCTGTCTTTGCTAACCCGCAGCAGATCGAATTCCTTTCCGAGTTTCGGCATGGTAAAAGAGTAAAAGAACTTCATTGCCGCCGCCTCTTTTTTGACACCGCAAAGATTGCTGCAGAATTTCCGCAGGCTTTCGACCTCCCACTCTTTGATCATCAAAAAGTGCGAGCGCCCGGACATCTGCCGCTCTAAGCGCCGCTGGCTGCTTTCGCTCTCGATTCTTGTCAGTGCAAAAATATTGATCGGATTCATACTTTATATCTTACCACATATCTGATCGCAGGATACAAAAATAAAGAAAAAACTCTACTGAAATCGTAGCGTCGTCATATTTACAGAACATATCACATACGCTACAGTAGAAAAAGATACTATGCTAAAAGAAAACAAATCGTCAATTACGGGAAAATTTGGAACCATTCATCGAATCATCAATCACAGGAGAATCTGCCATGGAATTTAAAAATGAAAACGGCGCACTTACTTTTAAAAGATCAGGCGAAACGGTGCGGATCGAAGGCTGGGGAAAAGACTCCCTGCGCATCCGCTCTACCATGCTCAGAAGCTTTACGGAGCAGGACTGGGCGCTGACAGAGCCCGTAGACCGGGCAGCTACGAAGATCTCTTTTTTTGAAAAAGAACATAAAACCTTAGAGGGGACTTTTGTCAAAAAGCAATATGCTTCCATCACCAATGGACGCATCCGCGCAGAGGTCAATTTTGCAGGCGTCATTTCCATCTTTGATCGGAGTTTCGATCAGGAAAAACTGCTGCTTCGGGAATACTACCGTTTCTATGACGGCACAATCTCCGAGGGCAGCCGCTGCCTGAAGATCCCCGCAAGGGAATGGAAGGGCATCATCGGCGGAACGGGATTTTCCCTGAATCTGAAATTCGAAGCAAACGAAGGCGAAAAAATCTATGGCATGGGACAGTATCAGCAAAGCTGCATGGATATGAAGGGCTGCGTGCTGGAACTGGCACAGCGCAATTCCCAGGCTTCGGTTCCTTTCTATGTCAGCAGCCTCGGTTACGGCATGCTCTGGAACAATCCGGCTGTGGGACGCGTGACCTTCGGCAATAACTATACGGAATGGATCGCCAGGTCAACCAGGCAGATGGACTACTGGATCACCGCCGCGGATACGCCAAAAGAGATCCTTTTCAATTATACGGAAGTGACCGGCAGATCGCCGTCTTTTCCCGAGGACCTGCTGGGACTGTGGCAGTGCAAACTCCGTTACCGCACCCAGGAAGAAGTTCTGGAGATCGCAGAAAAATACCAAAAAGAGGGCATCAAACCGGATATGATCGTGGTGGATTTTTTCCACTGGACCGTTCAGGGTGACTGGAAGTTTGACAAAACCTACTGGCCGGATCCGAAGGCCATGACGGAAAAACTCCATGCCATGGGCATCAAGGTTATTGCCTCTGTCTGGCCTTCCGTGGACAGGCGGAGTGAGAATTTTTATCCCATGACGGAAGCAGGGCTGCTGATCCGCACGGAACGGGGCGCAGCCCAGACCTATGATTTTCAGGGCGACTGTGTGACCATCGATCCCTTCAACCCCGAGACCGCGGAATATGTCTGGAACGTATGCAAAAAGAATTATTATGACCTGGGCTTTGACGGTTTCTGGCTGGACAATTCCGAGCCTGACTTAGGGGTTTACGATTATGAGAATTACCGCTACTGCATCGGACCGGCGCTGGAATGCAGCAACCTCTATCCCCAGATGTACAGCCGGATCTTCAATGATCCCATGAAAAAGATCTCGGATAAAAAATTCGCAAATCTGATGCGCTGCGCCTGGGCCGGCAGCCAGAAGTACAACAACGTGATCTGGTCGGGAGATATCCCGAGTACGTTTTACTCTTTCAAGGAACAGGTGATGGCCGGGCTGAGTATCGGCATCGCCGGGATCCCCTGGTGGACCACCGATATCGGCGGCTTTATGACGGAAGATGTAAAAGATCCCGTTTTCCGCCAGCTTCTGGTCCGCTGGTATCAGTTCGCCGTCTTTTCTCCGGTCCTTCGGATGCATGGAGACCGCGCACCCTACACCATACCGCCTCTGGATACGCGTGAGCGCGGCGGCGGCTATATGCTGACGGGACAGCCCAATGAACTGTGGAGCTATGGTGAAGAAAACTACAGGATCATGCGGGATTATCTGGATATCCGGCTGAATATGAAAGATTACATCGCCGGTCTGTATGAAGAGGCATCGGCAACCGGCGCACCGCTGCTTCGTACCATGTTCTTTGAGTTCCCGGAGGATGAAACCTGCTGGCAGCTAAACGATCAGTATATGTTCGGCTCCAAATATCTGGTGGCGCCTGTTTTTGCGGCAGACCAGTTTGAAAGAAGTGTTTATCTGCCGGCCGGAAACTGGAAGCTGACCAGTAATGAACAGGTCTATGAAGGCGGCAGATATGTGACGGTCGACGCGCCGATCGAATATATGCCGGTGTTTGAGAAAATATAAGATCCGGTAAAAAATCCGCCACCGTACAGAACCTGTCTGCCGGTGGCGGAAGTTTTGTATTACAGTTTATATCCCGTTACTGTCATCTGGTTTATCCATTATGGAAAGAACCGTTCTCTCATTCAGCAGGAGTCTCTTCTGCCGGTGCCTCAGCTTTCTCCTGCGCAGGTGCAGCTTCCGTGGCAGGCTCTTTTGCCTTTTCCTCAGCTGCTGCAGACGCTTCTTCCTGACCGTCATCCGGCTCCTCATCGAAGAAGTCATCAAAATCAACATCCTCATCCTCCGCACCGGCTGAAGTACGGTTCATGACATCGGATACGGCCTTGGTGATCTTGCCGGCTGATTTGCCGACAAATTCTCCGAGTCCGTTCAGCGTACCGCCAAGTGTTTCGCCGATGGTACCGCCGATGTCGGTGATGACCTTGGTAACCTGATGCAGCTCATCCTGTCTCCACTGATCAT
>JAEEKC010000121.1 GCA_016282215.1 Lachnospiraceae bacterium | reverse complement strand
TTCCATTCTCTGCTTGTAGCACTCGGCACGCAGCATGTTGTTCACGGAAAAATGAACGCCGATATCACGGATAAACTCAATGTAGTTTAGGTCTCTCAGCCAGTCAGCGTTATTTACCATCATGGCTTTGCCTTCACCGAATTCGATAAAGCGGCTCATCTGTTTTTTGAAGCATTCGCAGTTATGATCGATCTGTTCTTTTGTCATCATGCTGCGAAGATCGCTCCGTCCTGAGGGATCGCCGATCATGGCTGTACCGCCGCCCACCAATGCGATGGGTTTATTTCCTGCCATCTGCAGACGTTTCATCAGGCAAAGCGCCATAAAATGTCCTACGTGAAGGCTGTCTGCCGTCGGATCAAAACCGATGTAGAAAACGGCCTTGCCTTCATTCACCATTTTTCTGATCTCTTCTTCGTTGGTTACCTGTGCAAGCAAACCTCTCGCCTGCAGTTCTTCATACACTCCCATTTCTTATATATCCTCCATTATTTCTTTTTCGTATTATTTACGCCCCTCCATATATGACAAAGCTTCATCATCTGCGATTGCTGCTCTCTTCGCCATCTGCAATTGTCTGTTTCTGCGAATCGATCACTTTATCAGAGCTCAATCCCGTTCAGCTTGCAGAGCATTCTCGCGGATTCCACGGAATCGATGCCCGTCTTGTTCTTGATCGGTGCGAATTCTTTTTCGCGTACCACCTCAAAGGGCAGGCAGCTGGGCAGTTCATGGATCAGGTCCAGTACCAGCTGTTCGAACTTGTATCCGTTCTCTGTCTCGGGCTTGATCAGCTCTCCGCTTTCATTCAGGCAGGGGATTTTTTTCCTGACAACATGCATCATCGTTCCCTTGTCTGCCACCTTGTTCAGCTCCGGTATGTAGAACAGGTAGTTCAAGATCACGCCGAAGTTATAAGCCGGGTTGCCGCTGTCATCCTTCGCATCCATCATCTCCTGCGAAAGCTCGTAGTATTCCACGATCGACGGTCTACCGTCCTCAAGGCAGATCACGCCCACCTTCTCATCCGGTGCGGCTTTTCTTACTACCTTGGCACCGACTGCTGTCTTTGACTGAATGGTTGCGCCCAAAAATACCGGATCCAAAATGCGCTGCAGCACGTTATCCACTGCAAATAAGTTGATCCATTCGATCCCTTCGTCCGTCAGGATCTTGTCGATCCCGACTTTTTTCATGGACTGATACCAGCCGGCGTTGCCGTTCGGCGACGTGGCGATCCTGCCTTTTCCCTCCAGATAGACTTTTCCGTTATCGTCGCAAGCGGGTGCCATATCCTGTTTAAAGAAGGTGATACGGTCTTCCTTATAACCGAAGTAATCATGCTCCTTCAAAAACGCCACCGTCGCATCGTGATTTTTCTCACTGGTCATGATGAAAAGACGCGGCCAGACACCGATCGCTTCTGTCACATCCAGCAGGTTCTCGATCAGCCGTTCAAAGATATAAACAGGCTTCGTCAGACCGATATCATAAGTTCCCTTAGGCGCATCCGAGCCAAGCCTGGTTCCCATGCCGCCCGCCAGCAGGAGCGCTGCTGCCTTTCCTTCCTTCAGTGCCTTGACACCTTCCTGGTAAAACTCGCCGCGGCCGTCCTCGATTTCGGACAGTTCCATGGCCTTCAGCGGTGAAAACTCACCTCTTTCCGAAATGGCATCCTTATGCTCCAAATAATCCAGCACGGTGAAATCCGTATCTTCAACCTGTGCGATCAAATCCTTTTTCTCTGCATCACTTAATTCGTCATAATATCGGAATACATGCTCCTGTCCGTATTTCTGCAGTTTCTCTTTTGCCTGCTCAAATGTCATGTTGATCCTCCTTGCCATATTTTTATATCATTATTGCTGATATCAGGGTCAATAAGTATTTTGCCTCCAACGAATGATACAAATTGTTTCATTGCCGGTGGCATTTCCCTCAATCCTAAAACATCATCATTGTATCATAAAATCACAAAACAATCCACAAACACACAGATATGTCCATTTGATTCCATTTGATCCCATTCGATCTTCGCACTATTCTTCTATTCTTCACCCAAGGTCAGTTCTTTCACAACCTGCGCCAGCTTCTCGGCCAGCACTTTATGCCCCTCCCGCGTCAGATGCAGGGAATCCGCCTCGGAAGGATAGATATACGCAGCCGCATTCAAAAAAGTGCATCCGTATTTTTCGGCAACAGCCTTGTAATACTCAGGAAACTTCTTTGATTCCCCGATCGCATTTTCATAAAAAGCGCCGTAAAAAGGTGATGACTTGATCCCCGTACCGATCTCCGGCGGCGAGATCAGAACGATCTTCGGAATGAATCCCTGTTTTTCCTGCGTAAAGGACCGGATCACTTCCACCAGCAGGCCGGCGCCGTCTGCGATCTCTTTTGCTGTCAGTCCGAACGTCGCTTTCAGGTCATTGCTGCCCAGCATCAGTGTAACAATGTCCACCGGTTTATGCGAATTCAGACAGGGCCGCAGATAATCAAGGCCATTCTTCCAGCCGTCGATGGGATCATCATGGATTGTGGTACGGCCGTTGCAGCCTTCCTCGATGACGCTGTACTCCTCCCCGAGAAGTATCTGCAGCCGGCCCGGATAGCGAACATCCCGCGGGTATCGCATTCCCGTTTCCGGCACATATCCATATGTATTGGAATCTCCATAGCAAAGTACTGTGATCATGACTGTCCCCTAATTCTATCCCGTGATCCTGTTCAGATAACGCGCCCAGGAAACCTTCATTTCGCTGCAGTATACCAGGATCTGATAGGAATCCGCATCGATACCTGTCATGTCATCTGTTGCCATCTCAATGCCAAGGACATATTGGCGAGTATCGCCATCTCCATCAGCTACAGGATCGATCCCATGGTTTGTCTCATCAGGATCTGCTTTCTCATGATCTGCCGACTCTTCCTTTGTCACCTCTTTCAGATCATACAGGTACTGTCCGGCGAGCCCTGTCAAAAGACTGCCAAGCTGCTCCTCATCAAGTTCCCGATCCGGGATCTCCTCAAGCAGCTTATCATTCGCATCGTATCGCCTGTAACCTTCTTTGATACCTTTCAGGATCTTCCCTTTTTCAAAGAATACCGTCGCCGTATCGGCATAGCTCCTTTGAAAATTCGTATTCTGGCTGTTTTTCGGCTCAACGATCAGTGCGTCCACCTGCAGCGAGATCTGATCTGCTGTGATCTGCGCCTCTTTTATCACACTGTCTTCATAAGAAAAATGATCTGCTTCATTTTTTGAAATAAACATAAATTCCTCTTTTCCGGTGTCATTGGTTGTCAATGGGGACGGTTCTTTTTGACAACCTGCTTTTCAAGGTTGTCAAAAAGAACCGTCCCCATTGACAACCCCCGTTGACACCCCGTTAATAATGCCGCCCTACCTCAAAACGCTGGAGGCTGCAACCCTTCTCGTTTGGCGAAAGCCCTGCCTTGCGTTTCGCAATGGACAGCTGCTCTTCAATGGTATCAACGCCATCTAAATTTGGCAGCAGAAGTCCACGCTTATAACCTTTTGTCACGATCACGCCGTAGCGCTTGACGTCCAGCAGCTCCTCGCTGTCGATATCTTCCGCTTCGCCCAGCACGTCAACGCTATACTCGATCTTATCCAGCTCGTCCTCCGTCACAGGTGTAAAGCGAGAATCGTGAACCGCTGCGCTGATGGCGTTTTCGATGATCTCCTTCGCCAGGTTTTCTCTCGTGGGCGCAATGGTTCCGATGCAGCCGCGAAGCTGTCCTTCTTTATGCAGGGAAACAAAAGCGCCTGCTCTGGTATTGGAAAGCGCATCCACAGATTCTTCGATCTCTTTTGTGGGATCTGCCGTATTTTCATCCGCAGTTCGGTCAGACCGCATACCGCCGGTCAGCGCATCCTTTTCCGCTTCCCAATCGATCACCTGTCTGCCTGTGATGTAGCTTTCCAGCGATCTTCTCGCCAGCCTGACATACAGGTCTTCTTTTCTATGCTGCTCTTCCCTTCTTGCCTGCTCTTTTGATTCAAAAGCATCCAGAAAGGCTCTGCCATCGTTCTCGCCCCCGGCCAGATAACTGCAGATCCCGTAACCGACTCCTGTCACATCCTGATGACAGAACTTTTTCACTGTCACATCCGTTCTGTCAAAAGCGCCGGCCATCATCACAAAACTGCGATGTCCGCACTCTGCGCACTTTTCCAGAAAATGTTCATCAAAGGAAAGAAGTTCCTCAAAGGCAGCGCGTCCCATGACGTCCATGATCCGGTCATCGTACTCCGGCCCCGCAGGATCAAAACCGTAAGGTCCGTCATCTTTCAGTTTATGGGACAGATCACCGCTGGCGATATAGACAGTGCTCCTGCCGAGGGTTTTCGCCACCTGTCCGATGGCCATTCCCATGCGGTAACTCTCGGATAACGGAAGGCCGGATAATCCGATCCTGACCAGCTGAAAATCCGTATACTCCTGCAGGATAAAATAGAGCGGGACCATGGTGCCGTGGTCTAATGCTTTGTTCTTCTCCCCAAGGATCCCGGCAGATATCCCTTCAAAATCCGCCTCCTGACAAAGCGCCGATACAAACTCTTCATCATAGGCCACTTCCATCTTCACCTGTGGTGCGCGGAAATCCGCAAAGGATCCTTTCGCGCCGTTTCCGGGCGAAATATGGAAGTAATCAGCATACATGATGCTGTGCGGCGACGAAATCACAATGGTATCCGGCTTCAGCTCAGCGATCTGCCGCGCCACACTTTTGTAAGCATCTGTTGTTTCCTGTATCACGGATTCCGAGCCGCGTCCCACTTCCGGAACGATCATCGGCGGATGCGGTACCATAAAGCCTGCTATGATCGACATACACTGCCTCCTTTTTGTCCTATTCGCCGTACTCCACAACCATCTCACAGGCTCGGCACTTCATGCCTCTACTGCCGCTTCGCGGCTGCCTGTTCGATGAAAATGTCTTACACGTTTCCCTCATAAACATACTTCAGTTTCTCCCTTGCCACATCTGCAAGGCGGTAGATATCCGCCACCGGTGTAGGCCTTCTGTCCGCATATCGGCTCATGGGGAAAAATCTGGTGATATGAAGCGGAATCTCTTTCCCGAGTTTCTGTTCCAGCGATGCCACCCAGGATGACAGCGCCCGCATCTCCTCTTCGGAATCATTCTCCCCCGGTATAATCAGCGTTGTCAGCTCCATATGGGATTCTTCAGCCGCTCTTGTGATAAACGCTTTCACCGTTTCCAGGTCACCCTTCAGTACATCACTGTAATAGTTTTCTGTGAAACACTTCAGATCGATGTTCATGGCATCGATATAGGGCAGTATTTCCTCCAGCACCCACAGGGAAACGCAGCCGTTTGAAACAATGGCATTCTTCATCCCCATTTCATGCACAAGTTTCGCGGTATCTAACACATATTCATAGCCCATCAGCGGCTCATTATAGGTAAATGCCACGCCAATGTTACCGTTTGCCTGCTCTCTCTTTGCGATATTTGCGATGGTCTCGGGCGGCACATATTCCGCCTCCGGGATCCCCCGTCCGTCGGCAAGCGAGATCTCCACATTCTGACAGAAAGGGCATTTTAAGTTGCAGCCAAAGCTTCCCACCGACAGGATCATACTGCCGGGACAAAATCTTGCCAGCGGTTTTTTCTCGATGGGATCCAAGGCAATGGATGTGATCATTCCATAGTTAGCAGGCGCTAACTTTTCACCATCGTTTTTCCGTGCCAGGCAAGCACCGGTCTTTCCGTCATCCAGTTTACAATGTCTGAAGCATATATCACAGGTCTGTGTCATACTCTGCCCCCTAATAAGTCCCCATCAATTATACCACGACACGGCCGTTAAATACATCCGTATTTCACCATACATTGCACCACACCGAAAAACTCCCTGACAAGGTAATGGATACCGACAGGCAGCAGGGTTGTTGCCGGTACGGTATGAACATTGGTATAGCCTGCATGTTTTGCGATCAGCAAGGCCCTGTATTCATGAAACCCGTTTGTTATGATCCCCGTAGCAGCACTTGGATCTCCTATGATCTTCTTGCTGAATTCCAGATTCTCGATAGTATCCCTCGATCTGTCTTCTAAAATGATCCGATCTTCGTCAATGCCATAGACTTCTGTAAGCTGCACCTTGATGCATTCTGCCTCACTGATCTGCTCGTCTATGCCCTTGCCGCCAGATGCGACCAGGATCGTTCCCGGGTTTTCCGTCATATATTCTGCCGCCTTCTCGATACGGACTCGCAGCGGATTGGAAGGTCTGTCGCCAACCAGTCCCGCTCCCAGTACAATGACATAGTCAAGGTCTGACGTAACCTGTGCCGTCATGGCACTGATGACCCTGCTCTCCACAAACAAAAACAGGGAAAGTCCTATGACAAATAAAATCCGGTATGCGATACGCAGTCCCTTCGGAATATTGACCAGCGGCTTTTCCTGAATCTCTGCCCTGAGCATGATAATACGAATGACGCAAAACAATGCGATCAGCGGCCAAAGCCAGATCCAGCTCAGCATGATCCCGGCATACGTCATACATATGATAAAGAACATCACAGACCATACGGTCAGCGGTGAATAGATACAAATGATCAGTTTCTTTATGAAGCTGCCTTT
Source organism: Lachnospiraceae bacterium (assembly GCA_016282215.1). Taxonomy (GTDB): domain Bacteria; phylum Bacillota; class Clostridia; order Lachnospirales; family Lachnospiraceae; genus RGIG7926. The sequence continues at coordinate 8,658 of JAEEKC010000121.1, read as the reverse complement.
TGTTGATCTGCGCAGGACACAATATGAAAGAATCATCCCTGCTATCATAACGATCAAAAATGTTGCGATTATCTGAACCTTCATGGAATAAATCCCCTACTCTTCGTACAACAAATATGGTTTTCTCTGCGCTTTAAACGCTTCGATCTCCGGCTGCCAGGAATCTTTGATCTCTTCTGCTGTCTTTCCTTCTTCGATCATCCTGCGCACCCTGTCGGTTCCAAAGAGTTTATCGATCCAATAATGGCCATTACCATCCTTCTTTCCGAAGAAAGAAACATCCGGATGGGATGCCTTCAAAGCCGCATAGGCATCCAGAACATATCGAAGATCGATCTGCTTTTGCCAGATGCTTTCCAGCGAAATCGCACGCAGATCTTTGCCATAGCAGGTCTGCCCTTCAAATTGCGGATTCTTTGCACCGCTCATGGATTTCGGCGTGAATTCGTGATCAATCCCGGGAGACTGACTGACATCATCGGATACTGCGTCCTTTAAGTACGGACTGCCGTAAACTTCAAAGGGATTTTCCGTTCCGCGTCCAACGGATACCGCCGTGTTTTCAAAATAACAGGTAGACGGATACAGATAAACCGCCCTCATATCCTTCAGGTTCGGCGATGGCCTGACTGACAGCGGGACCTTATCCTGATGCGTATAATTCAGGCAGCTGATCACGGTCAGATCCGCTGCGCCCTGTCCTGCTGAAAGCCAGCCTTCCCCATTGATCATCTGCGCCAGTTCCCCAAGAGTCATCCCGTATACAACGGGAAGCGGCAGCCTTCCGACACCGGATTTAAACGCGTCCTCCAAAACCGGACCGTCCACATAAAAGCCATTCGGATCCGGTCTGTCTAATAGTACGATCTTCTTTCCCGCTTTGGCACAGGCATCCATCAGATGGAACATGGTGATATGGTAGGTATAATACCGGACTCCCACATCTTCAATATCGATCACGAGCACATCGAATCTATCCAGGTCACTGCCCGATGGTCCTTCCGATCCGGATCCGTACAAAGACAGGATCGGCACACCGGTTTTTTCATCCACACCGCTGCCGACTGACTGTCCCGCATCTGCATCTCCCCGGAAACCATGCTCCGGCGTAAAGACAGCTGTCACATCAACCCCTTTTCCCAACAGCGCATCCAGGATATGTTCCCCTTCGGGCACCGTGGGAAGCGGCGTCAGAGAATCGTCTCCTTCACTGCCGTTATCTGAATCCTCCTGTGATCCGGATCCACCCGTTTCGCTGCTTTTCGAAGGAGCCCGGCCTCCTACGACACCGGTCTGATTGGAAAAAACGGCAACTCTCTGACCCTCCAAAAGGGGAAGATAATCGTCGAATCTCTCATCTCCGTAAACCAGCGGCTCCCGGCTCTGCGGGTCATCCGATCCATCTGCAGTCTCTGTTTCTGCGGTATCACCTGTATCCGCTGCAGCCTGCATACCTTCCAGCCCGTCGTTTCCTGCTGACACTCCGTCCGTTATGATCTCCTGCATTTCTCCGCCGGCAGCGTCATCTTCATCATTCGCCGATGATACTGCTTCATCAGATTCTGCCTGCGATACTTCAGCCGTATCCTCTATTCCATCTGTGCCGTCGGACGTAAATGCGGCGGGGTCACCCGATGTACCCTCAGTTATCTGCGCACTTTCTCCCTTACCACAGCCGGCCACAAATAAAACGATGAGAATAACCGGGATGATCCGTCTCAGGCCGGTTTTCAAACCATATATCTTTTGAAACAACATATTGCCTTGATCGATCATTCCTGTTTCCTCATTAATTTATCATTCGTTTATTGACTCCGATTTTTATATCGGGCTTTACACTACCATTTATCATTCGTTTATTGAATCCGTATTTTTATATCGGGCTTTATAATAACACTATTTTTCATCCGTCCCGCCAGACATGGCTCCTGCGGAAGAACTTCTTTGATCTCATAAAATAGGTATCATCCACGACGTCCGCAACCGAATAATAATCATCCCAGGTCACATCGATATAGCTGATGTGGCCATCCACCCAGACCGCATTCCAGGCATGGTCATCACCAATCACTACCGATGCCGGAATTCCCAGAGACTCCATCAGCATCTGAAAGGCATTGCTGTATCCCTGGCAGACCGCTTTCCCATTGATCAATGCACCGTATGCAGTCTGTACCGGGTTGTAACCTCCATCTTCACATCCTTCATCATATATGACATGCCTGCAGATATAATCATGAGCGGCGCGGATCCTCTCCGTCTGCGTCGGGTAGTCTTTCCGGATCTGACCGGCTACCCGGTCAGCTTTCTCCCTGGCCTTGCGGATCTGCTTTTTCGTAAGTGCCGTCGATTGATCATCATAAAAAGGAGTCAGTTTGAAACTGACATTTTCAAGATCATAGACATCGATCTCAAAATACAATTCATAATTGCATGCAGAGTGGTCGACAACCCCATCGAGCACTTTCTTGTATTTCTTATACTTCCTGTACGGACAGATCAGAAGCGTCCTGAAATCAAGATCTTCGATCATCGCCTTCGCAGTCTTTGTCGCCTGGACCGAGTCAGTAAGCAGGATCGTTTTCCCGCTGTTTTGTCCGGCGCCAAGCTCCGCAGGAAAGAAGATGAAATAAAAAAGAAGGATCATAAAGATCAGGCAGCACCACTCGCGAATCCCGTTTTTCTTCATATACACCGCCTCCTTGGATAATTGATCATGAGTTCGTTCTGCTCTCAGTATGTAGGAAACGATGTCCAATAAAACTCTCGTCAGCCGGGGCTCCGCCCGAATTCAGAACCGGCTTCAGGCTTCTGCGTCAAGCATCCCCTTCAGTGTCTCTACCTCCGTTTCGGTGAGTTTCCTGATCTTCCCGGGCCCGAGCCCCTCGACCGTCACGTTCATCACCCGCAGCCGCACCAGCTTTTTGACCTGATAACCACAGGCTGCGCACATCCGCCTGATCTGTCTGTTCAGCCCCTGCGTCAGCACGATATGAAAACTGCCGCCCTGCACATCGGATATCCTGCACGGCAGCGTCGTCCTATCCAAATCTTTTAAATACATGCCCTGTTCCATTTTCCGGACTGCGTCCTGCGTCAACGGATGATCCACCTGCACAAGATACTCTTTTTCATGTCCGCCGGCCCCATGCATCATGCTGCGGGACATAGCGCCATCATTAGTCAGCAGCAAAAGCCCTTCCGATTCCTTATCCAGCCTTCCCGCATAGGAAACACGCTCCGGCGTTTCGATCAGGTCAAAGATGGTCTGATCTGCATGGGGATCCGCGTGCGTACACATCACGCCCGCCGGTTTATAAAAAGCATAGACCACGGTCTTTTCCTGCAAAAGTGCAGGCTTTCCGTCCACGCAGACAACATCTGCGACACTGACTTTCATGCCGCTGACAGCCTGCTCGCCATTCACCGTCACCCGGCCGGCTTCCACCAGCCGGTCCGCTTCCCTGCGGGAGCAGACGCCGGCTTTGGCAAGATATAGATTAATTCTTATCTTTTCTTCACTCATTTTTTTCAGAATACTCCGACAATTCCATGATTCATCATCATTTCCGCCGGTTCCCTTTTCAGTGTCACTTCGCTATTGCTCCGTTCTGACGGCCGGTTTTTTCCCTACCAGCAAAAATCCGCACACAGCGCAGCAGACACCGGCAATAAAGATCAGCACCGCTGCTCCCACATGCTCCGTCAGTGCGGTAAGCGTATCAGTAAAGGATTCATAAGTCGCAGAGTCATGATAATAGGATATCAGCACCGCGGCCAGATTATTCAGAAAATGCATTGTCATCGAGACAAAAATGCTCCCGCTCTTATAGGCTGCAATGGTCAGGGACAGACCGATGACGCCCACAGTGAAAAACCGCAGGATGCTCATATGATACACTGCAAAAACCACAGCCGTGACAAGCACCGCAACGACCGGCTTGTATTTTTCCTTCAGGGTTCCCATCATAAAACCGCGGAACAACAGTTCCTCGCCAACCGCCGGCATGAGCGCCGTAAACGTCACCAGCAAGATCACCGGCTGTCCCTGCATCCAGTCCTCCAGATCGACCACGCCCTGGGCACTCTCGGGAAACAGCGGTGCCAGAAATGCGCCCAGATACATGGCCAGCACCAGCGCGCCCGCTCCCATCAAAAGACCGCCGACGAAATGGATCAGCTTCGGACGATTGAGTGAGAACAATTTCTTTTTATCCGCCTTGATATACCAGGCATAGATGATGGGACAAAGCAGGATCATGCCCTGCTGCACGCCAAGCCCGAGGAATTCCAGTTTTGCAACGGCATATGAGCCCACATAGATCATCAAAAGCAGCGTTACCGTCAGTACTAAAATCACATCGCCGCCGCCCGGCATCTGGCCTTCTTTCATATCAGAGCGTTTTTCAAACACATGAATGGAAGTAAAGCCCTCGGAAAACAGCACCGCTTCGCTGTTGTACAGCCGGCTCAGCACTAAGATCGCCAGAAGGCTGTAGGCCACATTTGTCAAAAGCACCAGTCCGTACAGGGCGAGATTGCTTTCAAAACCGAACAGGCTCTTGATCATCAGCGCCACATTGACGATGGGCAGGATCGCCGTTTTCTGCGTCAGCTCCAGATTGGGAAGCAGCGTTGCATATCCGCCGAACATAAAGATCAGCATCACCGGCGTTGCGTAGTTATTCGCCTCTTTAAAGCTCTTTGCAAAAATGCAGGTGCACATGCAGACCGCCGTCACCAGCATGGAGAAAAACAGCATGACAAGCAGCGTAAATCCGATACCCGGCAGGAACACTGCGTAATCAAGCGAAAGATTCAGATCACTGCTCATACTCATGGAGCTTGACATGAGAAAAATGAGGGCCGCGGACATGGAAAACAGATTCAAAAAAGCCGAAATGCAGGCAATGATCGATACTGCAAAAAACTTCGATAAGATCATTTCCAGATTGGTCACCGGCAGTGTCAAAAGTGTTTCGAGTGTACCGCGCTCTTTTTCACCGGCTGTCACATCAATGGCCGGATACATCGCGCCAAGCAGCACGCTGGTGATGATAAAAAACGGCAGGAGGGATCCGATCTGATTACCCACAGACTCTTCCTTGGAAGAGATGTCCGTTCGTTTCACCGTGATAGGCTCCATGATCTGCGTTACGTTCAGCCCTGCTTTTTCGATCAGGTCTTTGCGCAGATCATCTTCATACAGATCCATCAGCGTTGAGAGTGCGTTTTTCGCGATATTCGAGTCATTATTTGCAGACTGATACCGGATCTCATAATTTCCTTCGTCCGTCTGCGTTACATAGGCGTTTATCGTTTTTGCTTTCAGCGCCCGTGTCAGCAGATCATCCCTGCTGTCATCTTCTGCGTTTTCTTCGCCCGTATCACCGGCCGCATCTTCCTTAGCCCCCTGATCGAGCGCATCGTCTTTCGACTCGCTCTCAGAAAGCTTTTCTTCTACCTCAGCCATTGTCATGACTTTCAGTTTATAATCTACTTTATCTTTTTCCTCATCCAGAAGCGATAACAGTTCGCTCTGCTGATCCGCAGGCACGTCAAGCGCCACATTGTAGGTCTTTTCTTCCTGCGAAGCCGTGACTGCGCCCATGATGAACACCATGGCGACGATCAAAAGCGGATATAAAATGATCGGCAGCAGGATCATCATGGCCATTGTTTTTTTATCCCTGCAGATATCCAAAAGCTCCCGTTTCAGGAGCGCCTTTACCGTACCTGTTCTCATGGCTGCTCCTCCCCGCTCTTTTCCGCTTCTGCCGTTTTTGTCCCGTCAGTCGTCCCGGTCGTATTTGTTTCGTCCGGCGCCATCTGCCCTTTTGCCATGATCACATGAAAAGCATCCCGCAGGTTCTGTGTATCTGTCTGCTCCATGATCTCCTTCGGACTTCCCTCACAGACAATATTCCCGTGATCGATCATCAGCACACGGTCACATAAAAACTGTGCTTCTTCGAGATAATGGGTGGAATACAGCACCGTCTTGCCCACTTCTTTTCTCGTTTTCATGAAATTCACGATGGCATCCGCGCTCAGGATATCCAGTCCCAAGGTCGGCTCATCAAAAATATAGATATCAGGCTCATGGATCAGGCATCTGGCAATGGACGCCCGCTGGGTCTGTCCGGTGGAAAGGCGCTCGATCCGGTTATCCAAAAATGCGGACATATCCAGGACATTCGAAATTTCTTCCACTCTCTTTTCCGCTTCGCCCTTCTCGATACCATAAATCTCCGCCAGCATCATCAGCATCTCGCGCACGCTCAGCCGGTGGTAAAGCTTGGTGTTGCCGGACAGATAACCGATCCTTCTTTTCTGCTCCACGCTGTCCGTGATCCGGTCACCGTTTTCGTCCGTTACCGTCACCTGTCCTTCCGTGGGGTTCATCAGACTTCCGAGCATACGAAGAAGCGTGGTCTTCCCGGCGCCGTTTGGCCCTAAGATACCAACGATCTCCCCCTGTTCTACGGTAAAGGAAATATGATCGACGGCATAGAAGGATTCTTTTTTGCTCTTCTTTGCGCCGATACCGCCGAATGCACTTTTCTTCTTTCCGCTTTTTTCTTCTTCGGACAAAACTGTCCGCTCAAAGACTTTGCATAGATTTTCTGCCTGGATCATGGTTTTTCCTCTTGTGATGCCAGCCACGCCTCATACAGGTCAGGGCGGCGTTCTTTGGTACGAAAGATAGACTGCTGCCTTCTCCATTCATACACTTTTTTATGATCACCGGATAAAAGCACATCCGGCACTTTCCGGCCTCTCCACTCTGCGGGCCTTGAGTACTGGGGATATTCCAAAAGACCGTCCTCAAAAGATTCATCTCCGGCGCTTTCACCGCTGCCGAGAACTCCGGGCACCAGCCTTGCGATCGCATCGATCATGACAAGCGAGGGAAGCTCTCCGCCGGTCAGTACATAATCCCCGATGGAAACCTGATCCGTCACCACTTCTTCGATCACTCTCTCATCAATGCCCTCGTAATGCCCGCAAAGAAAGATCAGGTCATCCTCCTTTGCAAATTCTTCTGCCATTTTCTGGTTAAAAGTACGGCCCTGGGGTGTGACGTAGATAACTCTGGCGCTGCCACTGATTCTCTCCTTCACATCCTGCACGCAAAGATACACAGGCTCTGCCTGCATCAGCATGCCCGCTCCGCCGCCGTATGGATAATCATCCACGCTGGCATGTTTGTTAAAAGCAAAATCCCGGATATTGACTGCTTCGGCGCCGATGATCCCTTTTTCCATGGCGCGTCCGAGGATACTCGTATTCAGGCTGTCCTCTATCATTTCCGGGAATAAAGTAAGAACATGAAAATTCATAACGATCTCTCTAATTCATTCGTATTTATTGACTTCGTATTCTCATGCCGGTCTTTATATCTGCAATTCATCAGTAATTTGTTGGCTCCGTATTTTCATACCGGACTCTGTATTATCCCTCCGGTTCGATCAGTCCCGTCATCAGATGCGCAACGATCTTACCGCCCGGCACATCGATCTGTTTAATACATTCTTTAATGGACGGAAACAAAAGTTCCTTTCCCGGTGCCACTTCTATGCCGTCATATTCGCCGCCGACAGCCTTAATGATCAGCACTTCATTGGCACCTGTGGGCATCACGGAAGTGACCGTGCCGATCAGCGCACCGTCCGTATCTCGATAAACCGACAGACCTTCTAAATCTGTCAGAAAAAATTCATCTTTTTTCAAAGCCACCGCATGCTCTCTGTCCACCAAAAGCGGGCAGCTTGCATAGGGTGCGATCTCCTCGGGCGTTTCAAAGCCCTCGAACTTAAGTACCACAAACTGACCGGAGGTCTGCACTTTTTCCACCTTCACGGTCCGGCGTTCCTTTTTTCGTTCCAGGATAAATTCCTGGCCTTTTTTAAAACGTCTCGTGTCATCTGTCGTAGGGAAGACCTTGACTGCGCCATGTACACCATGGGGCTTTGTCAATACGCCCACCTGTAATTCCTTTTGCATATGATTTTCCTTTTCAATGATCTAAAACCAAAATGCGAAACAAGGGCACGCAAAACCGTGCCCTCTTACTCGCATTTCAACCTGTTCGCCTATGAAAACTCCGGCGACAGTTTTAGTCCAGGATCTGGACATCCACATATTTACCGGATTCCAGTGATGCCGCTTTGACAACACTGCGGATCGCCTTGGCGATCCTGCCCTGTTTTCCGATCACTTTACCCATATCAGAAGGCGCAACCCTCAGTTCAATGGTCACGTCTCTTCCTTCCTCTTTTTCAGTTACCTGTACCTGATCGGGATGTTCAACAAGGGCCTTGGCAATAACTTCAACCAATTCCTTCATATCTTCCCTCCGATTCAGATACCTGCCTGTTTAAAGAGTCTAGCTACCACATCTGTGGGCTGTGCGCCGTCAGCAAGCCATTTCTTAGCTGCTTCTTCGTTTACCTTTACAACAGAAGGCTCCTGATTCGGATCATAATAACCGATCTCTTCGATGAATCTGCCATCCCTGGGTGCTCTGCCGTCAGCTACCACGATACGATAGAAGGGGGATTTTTTCTGACCCATTCTCTTTAATCTGATCTTTACCATTTTTCTTTACCTCCAAATAAAATATGATGATATTGTTTTTTATCTATATGAAATCCA
>JAEEKC010000120.1 GCA_016282215.1 Lachnospiraceae bacterium | reverse complement strand
GCAGGGATTTCGCATTTTCCGTAACGACTTTATTTTCTTGCATCGTGGCAAGGATCATCAGGCGGATCACGCCGATCCCCACGCCGATGAGCTGGCTTTTTACATTTCCCAGCATGACGGCCAGTCCCGCTCCAAGCGTTGCCGCTCCGTCGGTGATCCGGTAGATCACGGTCTGCCTTGCCACATAACCGTCATACAGTTTTTCCCGGCCTTCCTCCGACAGCGCATCGTAGGCCAATGCATTGTCGGTTCCCGTCCAGAAATTATAGGAAAGTGCGGAAAAACCGATGGATATGCATACCCCCAAAAAACTGTGGGTATAGGCCCTTGTTAATCCTGACAGGATCCCGGCGATACAGGATACCGCCAGGCTTTTCTTCCTCCCGCAGATATCCGCAAACATACCGGATGGGATTTCCATCGTAATACTGACGATATGGAAAACGGTTTCCGCAATCCCCACCTGGATCAGGGAATACCCGTCAGTTACAAGCAGCAGCACCCAGGCTGCGCCGGCTATGGACAGATTTCCGATCCCGTTCAGCAAATAGAGTTTCCGAAGCTGATCACGGAATGCCTCTTTCCTTACTTTATTTTTACCAAAATGATCCGGGCAAACTATTTCCCGGTTTGTCTTATTTATATTCTCCTTATTCACAATAAAAAATCTCCTTTCAATCGACTTGTCGGTTAAAAGGAGAAGTATCGCATCACATTTATCTGGTCTGACTATTCCTTAAAAATGGGCGCACTTCTCCTGTCAGACCACCAGAAATACCCGCTCATCAGTTGGATGTTTTCTGTCTTCCAGTACATGTTTACGCCCTTTCTACAGAAACCTGTCTGTGTTTTCGTTAATCTGAAACCGATTCTATCATACTTATTTACTGAATACAAGACAAAATTTTTTCAAAAAACTAGCACTCACCTCTTGACAGTGCTAACAATTAGTGTTATAACCTTTATAGAACAAGGAAATGAGTTAACACAAGCAAACAGTTTTACAAAAGCCTGTGATCCCATTTCAAAGTTCAAAGCAATCAAACCTACAAACAACAGTGTTTTTACAAGTAGTATTAAGCCCGGTATGAAAATACGAAGCGAAACACTACTGCTTAATTAGAAGGAGGAATGACTTATGTTGCTGCCTAGTATTTTTGGTGAGAACTTATTGGATGACTGGATGGATTTCCCGAGATTTGCCGATTTCGGTGATGTGGACAAAAAGCTTTACGGCAGGAAGGCCGCTCATGTGATGAAGACTGATATTCACGAACATGACGGTGGTTATGAACTCGATATCGATCTTCCGGGCTTCAAGAAGGATGAGATCCAGCTGGCTCTGGATAACGGTTATCTGACTGTTTCCACCACCAAAGGACTCGAGAAGAACGAAGAGGACAAGAAGGGCAAACTGATCCGTCAGGAGCGCTACTCCGGGACCATGACAAGAAGCTTCTATGTCGGCGACGCTGTCACCGAAGAGGACATCAAGGCGAAATTCGAAGATGGCGTTCTGAAACTGTCCATCCCGAAGAAGGAAACACAGGTTCCCGAAAAGAAGACCATCATGATCGAAGGATAATCCCAAAGAGTTTCCCTCTCTTCTCAAAAATGAAACCCCCGCCGCATTTGCGGCGGGGGTTTCTTATTGAAAGCAAGAACCGACCTTGCGGCCGGTTCTCTCCCCTTAATGTATATAAATCTACTCCCCAGAAAAACCTAAGAGGTTATTCACTAAGCTGCGATGTACAATGCGGGCAACGGGTCGCATCCTTGTTGATCTCGCTCTTGCAGAACGGACAGATCTTAGTCGTAGGCGCTGCCTCTTCCTCTTCTTTTTTGCGAAGATTCAGCAGTTTATTGATCGCTTTGAGCATGGAAAACAGGATCAGGGCTACGATCAGGAAATTGACAACTGCGGAAATGAAATCTCCCCATAAAATCGCATTTCCTTCAGGTCCCGGAAGAGGAATCTTGCCACCGAACTCCGTACCACCGAAGATACTGATAAGCGGTGTGATAAAGTCATCCGTAAATGCTGTTACAATGGCTGTGAAAGCGCCGCCGATGATCACACCGATGGCCATGTCCATCACATTTCCTTTGAGTGCAAATGCCTTAAACTCTTCCAAAAACTTTTTCATGATCCTCACTCCTTTTTGATTTATGATTTTTATGAAAATACTGCTTATTTCTTATCACTCTCAAGATATTTGTAGATCACTGCCGCAAGCGCTGCGCCGATCAGAGGACCTACGATGAATACCCATACACAAGCGATGGGAGCTGTATTGCCGCTGATGGCTGCTACGATAGCCGGTCCGATGGAACGTGCCGGATTGACGCTGGTGCCTGTCAGGCCGATACCCAGGATATGGATCACTACCAGTGTCCAGCCGATGATCAGGCCGCCGAAAGAACCATGGCCTGCATTTTTACTTGTCACACCAAGGATCACCATCACGAAGATGCAGGTCAGAACGATCTCTACCAAAAGTCCTGCGATCGCGCTGCCGTTCACGCCTGCCAGTCCGTTGGATCCAAAGCCGCCGGTCTTGTCAACAACGCCGCCGAGTCCGAAGATGGCTGCCAGAAGGCCGGAACCTGCCAGTGCGCCAAGGCACTGTGCCACAACATAACCGATAAAATCAGAAGAGCTCATACCGCCGCTCATCAATACGCCGAGGGAAACTGCCGGGTTGATATGGCAGCCGGAAATATTTCCTACGCAGTAAGCCATTCCCACAATGGTCAGACCAAATGCAAGTGCTGTCAGCAGATACCCCGTCCCCTGCTCACTGCTGCATCCTACCAGCATTGCCGTACCGCAGCCGAGAACCACAAGTGTCATGGTACCGATAAACTCCGCGATGTATTTTTTCATCTTTTTTACCTCCCCATCAATTGATCAGTAGTTCATTCCTCAGGTTTTCATACCGGACTTTATACTACCGATGTACATTCTTTTGCTCCGGTTTCATACCGGACTTTACACGGTCCTGATTACTTTTTGATTTCTGTTTTACACGATCCCTACATTATTATCAAATATCCGTTCACGCGCGACCGAATTTGTCAAAAAACCGACCGATTTTGTACCCAAATGTAAGTATAACAAAAAAATGTCAACTATACAACCT
>JAEEKC010000119.1 GCA_016282215.1 Lachnospiraceae bacterium | reverse complement strand
TCTGCTCCGCATTTCCTGCGTCATCCGCCTGCTCATCCTGCTCTGCAGTTGCTTCTTCACCTGCCTCCTGCGCAGCCGTCTCTTCCCCTGCGTCTGTAGTTACCTCATCTGTGCCGGCCTCAACGACATTTGCATTGTCACCGCTGCCTTCCGTGTTAGCACCGCACCCGCCAAGCACTCCGATCATGAGCGTTGCACCGCACAATACAGCCAATCCTTTTCTTCCGATTTTATTCATTCTTCTGCCTCCAAATTCATCAGTCATTTATCGGTTCCATATTTTCATATCGGACTTTACATCTCTAATTCATCAGTCATTTATCGGTTCCATATTTTCATACCGGACTTTACCATATCAAATTTATCGAAAACCCATATTATGACAAACCGGCAAAAAAGCCAATGACCCCTTTGCCGATCCCCCCGTTTGATCTATCCTATATGAAAACTGATATGAAGATGCGATTTCTTTTTCTTCTTTTCCTTCTCCGGATCAAAGGTAGTATACTTGTTCCAAGTCTGATTATCTATAAAATCTGCAATGTAAAACTCCTGATTCTCCGTTTTGAAATAATAAAACGTCACCGGATCGCTCATCGTCTTCGGATACTCCGATCCCATAACCTGCTCGACTCTCGACAGCGGAAGCCCCGTATCCGCAAAGGTGCCTGTCTCTTTTTTCACAAAAGTAAGCTCTCCGCGCCGGTTATCCGTCGCCTGCAAAAGCCTGTGGGCTTCCTCTTTGATGTCGTCGGTCTTCTCCTCTTCCGGTGTCCGGAAACGCCCGTCCGACAGATAGCAGCTCCCCAAATGGCTATGCTCTTCATCCCGGATGTACAGCTTAAAACGGTCCATCCTGTTATTTTTATTATACGCACATAAAAGCGCGGCGACCTCTTCTCCCGCAGCCTTAGCGTCCGTTCCCTTCGGGATCGTCAGCTCCAGCGCGACTTTATTGTCCAATACTGCGCCGTATTTTCGGCAGACAGCCTCATAATCCGTTTTGGTCTGCGCAAGGACATGATCCATCAGAGCTCTCTCAAAGCTATCCGACGTATCGGGCAGGGAGCCAAAACTCGAACCGTCAATATTCAAATCAGACATATAACTCCTGACGGTGTATTCAAATCCCTGGAGCTCGTCTTTCAACACCACTTCTACCGACTCTTCGGTTTCCTTTTGGGAGATAACCTCGCACGCTCCATGATCCCGCTTCGCCTGGCGGATCAGTTTTTTGGCGCTTTTCACATGGCCGCAGCCACATAAGATCAATAAGGCTCCTGCCACAAGACAGCATATTCGTATAATCTTCTTATTCTTTCTCTTCATGCTCTTCTATGAGTTTTTCTGTCTGCACCGGTACCGAATTCACTTCATGCTCTTCTAAAAGCTTCTCCGTCTGATCTACCAACAGTTTTTCCATCTGATCGTCCTCTTCATCTTCAAACGATCCGAAAAGAACTGATCCTTCCTCCTCCCAGTTGCTCTCGTCGCCAAGGTCAACCTTCTTTAACTCCCTTCGGAAGAAAATATCATACATGACCGGTACGATGAACAGCGTCATCAGTGTTGCATAAGACAGACCGCCGATGGTAACGATGACCATGCCGCGGCTCATGACCGCCGATGCATCACGCGACAGCGCCAGCGTACTGTTGGCCAGGATCGTTGTCATGGCCGTCATCAGGATCGGGCGCATTCTGGTCACGCCGGTCTCCACCAGGGCCTTTCTTTTTTCCATGCCCTCTAATCGTAATTGGTTTACATAATCCACGAACACGATACCGTTGTTGACCACGACACCGGCCAGGATCAAAAAGCCCATCATGGCAACCATAGAGATCGGCTCGCCGGTTAACATAAGTCCCAGGAAGCCGCCGGTAAACGCCAGCGGGATCGTAAAGATTACGATAAACGGTGACAGCAGGCTCTGGAACTGCGCCACCATGATCAGATAGATAAATACCACGGCCAGCAGGATCATCAGCAGCATGTCATGCATCATATCCGCGATCTGAACCGCCTCGCCTGCGATCTCCACCTTCATGCCCTTGGGCGGCTGATAGGCGGCTAGTTTTTCCTCCACCTGCCTTGAAAGAAGCGTCGTATTGTAGCCCTCCATGGGCATCGCGGTCACCTGCATTTTCCGTCCCTGGTTTTCGCGGCGGATACTGGAAATGCCCGGCGTTTTTTCAATCGTCGCAAATTCGGACAGCTTATGGATCTCTTCTGTTTCCTTGCCGTCTGAATCCATCTTCTTGATGGTAAATTCAAAATCCTTTAAGTTTTCCTCTGTCAGCGGTTTTGTTTCGTTTACCAGTGTGATCTGATAGGTATCCCCTTCCGTTTCCAGTTTTGAAGAATCCTTTTCCGTGGACAGTTTGGTGGAAAGTTCCGAAAACACCTGTGCCACCGTCAGATTCAGACGCATCGCCCTGTCCTTGTTGACGATGACATGCAGCTGGTCATCCGCCTCTTCCTGCCCGTTGGAAATATCCTCAAATCCCTTGATACCGCCGAGAATATCCATGATATCATTGCTGACAGAGAGCATTTCATCGAGGTCATCGCCGTAGATATCCACCTGCATTCCGTTCCCCACCAGGGCCGACAGATCCATGTTGGAAGTTGTCACCTCATGGTCGCACTCCGGATGCTTTGTCACGATCAGGTTATCCAGATCCTTTGCGATCCGGTCATTCTCTTTCCCCTGTTTATCCGTCAGCAGGATATAAAAAGAGAAACTCTTATTGGAGCCTGTGGACAACAGTGAAGTGGAACCACCGCCGGACATAAGGCCCACGGTTTCAATTCCGGGAACCGCCCGCACCTCTTCCATCATTTCATCCGCCAGCGCATAAGCATCTTCCAGGCTCATATCCACCGGCACATCCACTGTCATGCTCATCTGATTTCCGCCCATCTGTGGCAGGAAAACAATACCTGTCGAGATTGCCCTGACGGCGCACATCACTAAAAGGCCGATGGCAAGGACCAGCGGAATGATCTTGACACGCAGGCAAAACCGCAGCAGAGCTGCATAAAGTTTCATCACCTTATCAAAGATCCGGTGTTTCTTTTCCTGACTGTTTTTCAGCACCGTTGCGCCCATGGTCGGAACAACCGTCAGTGCCACGATCAGGGAAGCGATCAGGGAATAGCCGATGGTCAGGGCCATATCCGTAAACAGATCCCTGGTAATACCTGTGGTAAATACGATGGGCAAAAAGACACAGATCGTTGTCAGCGTGGAAGCAGCGATAGCGCCCGCCACCTGCTTTGCACCCATAACCGCCGCTCTGGCCGCAGGTATCCCTTTGCCGCGCAGCCTGTAGATATTTTCTATGACAACGATGGAGTTA
>JAEEKC010000118.1 GCA_016282215.1 Lachnospiraceae bacterium | reverse complement strand
TGAATGATGACGCCACCATCAATGCAAACGGCGGCAAGTATGAAGGCATGGACCGCTATGCAGCCAGAGAGGCCATCGTAGAGGAATTAAAGCAGCTTGGTCTTTTTGTGAAGATCGAGGATCATGCACATAATGTAGGAACCCATGACAGATGCCATACCACAGTAGAGCCGATGATCAAAATGCAATGGTTCGTCAAGATGGATGAGCTGATCAAACCGGCTGTCAGGGCAGTGAAAGAAGGCGAGATCAAACTGATCCCGCCGCGTCTGGAAAAAACCTACTTTAACTGGACAGACAATATCCGTGACTGGTGTATTTCGCGTCAGCTCTGGTGGGGACACAGGATCCCGGCCTGGTACTGCGCGGACTGCGGTAAGATAACAGTAGCGGAAACGACTCCGGAGACCTGTGAGCACTGCGGCAGCAAAAACATCACACAGGATGAAGATACGCTGGATACCTGGTTTTCTTCCGCGCTCTGGCCCTTCTCGACGCTGGGTTGGCCGGAAAAGACAAAAGAACTGGAATACTTCTATCCCACGGACGTGCTGGTAACCGGCTATGATATCATATTCTTCTGGGTCATCCGTATGGTATTCTCCGGCTATGAGCAGATGGGAGAAAAACCGTTCCATACAGTGCTGTTCCACGGCCTGGTCCGTGATGGGAACGGGCTGAAGATGTCCAAGTCTCTGGGTAACGGCATCGATCCTTTGGAGATCATAGAGCAGTACGGCGCAGATGCGCTGCGGCTTATGCTGGTAACCGGCAATGCGCCCGGAAACGATATGCGCTTTACCACGGCGAAGGTGGAAAATGCCCGCAATTTTGCAAACAAAGTATGGAACGCTTCCCGCTTTATCCTGATGAACATGGAGGGGAAGGAGATTCCGGAAGCCATGCCGGATCAGCTCGAAGACGCTGATAAGTGGATCCTTTCCAAACTGAACGCGCTGATCGGTGAAGTAACCGACAATATGGAAAAATATGAACTCGGTATCGCAGTATCCAAGGTCGTTGACTTTATCTGGGATGAGTTCTGTGACTGGTATATCGAGATGGTAAAACCCCGCCTTTACAATGGCGAGGATGCGCGCTCCCAGGCGGCAGCTCTCTGGACACTGCGTCATGTGCTCTGCGAGGCTTTAAGGCTTTTACATCCTTATATGCCGTTTATTACCGAGGAGATCTTTACCAAGATCCAGAGCAGCGAGGAATCCATTATGATCAGCCGCTGGCCGGTGGCATCTGATGCGCTCGCTTTTGAAAAAGAGGAAAAAGAGATCGAACTGATGAAGGATGCCGTTCGCGGTATCCGAAATGCCAGATCAGGCATGAATGTGCCGCCTTCCCGCAAGACCACGGTATTTGTGGTTTCCGAAAAAGAGGAAGTGCGCGGGATCTTCGAGCGAGGAAAACTTTTCTTTGCGCCGCTGGCATTTGCATCAGAGCTGAAGGTACAGCAGGGCCGTGAGGGGATCGGTGAGGACGCTGTATCTGTAGTGATCCATGATGCGATCGTTTACCTGCCGCTGGCAGAACTGGTAGACCTGGCCGCGGAAAAGGAGAGGCTCGCAAAAGAAGAGAAAAAACTTCTTGCTGAGATCGCAAGAGCAGAGGGGATGCTGAAAAACGAACGGTTTTTATCAAAAGCCCCCGAAGCAAAAGTACAGGAAGAAAAAGACAAACTGGAAAAGTATACGCAGATGCTGCAGCAGATCAAGTCGCAACTTGCGCAGATGGGGTGATGGATTGAGTCGTTCAGGCATCTTGGGCAATGCTGAATATTTCGAAAATGATTACCGCGACACGTATGTCAGGATCACGGATGATAAGAATCAGGCGTGGCTGTTTCTGGCGGAAAAGGCTGACGGGACAGATTATCAAAAAGAGGATCTGATGCATATCCTTGCGGATAACGGCGTGATCTTCGGGATCAACCAGTCAGCGCTGATTACCATGTGTAAAAAACAGGTCTATCACAGAGAGATCCTGGTGGCGCAGGGGACAGAAGCGGTCAAAGGGGAAGACGGTTATTATGAGTATACCTTTGATATCCAGTCCGGGAAAGCAAAACCGGTGATTCGGGAAGACGGCAGCGTGGATTATCAGAGCATGAAGGCGGTAAATTCCGTAGAGGCAGGCGCTCTGCTGGCCACCTATCATCATGCAATCCCCGGAAAAGACGGCAAGGACGTGCTCGGCAATGTAAAGACCGTGCCGCTGGTGCGGGAGCTGCAGCCGGTTGCCGGAAGAGGCGTGTACCGCGGCATCGACGATCCGGATAAGTATTATGCGGAAAAGAACGGCAAGGTAGAGTTTTCGGCCGGGAAATTGAATATTGTCAATGTGCTGGAGTTTTCCGGTGACGTAGATCAGCTGACCGGGAAACTGGAGTTTTTCGGGGATATTCATATCTCCGGCAATGTGGAAGCGGGAACGACCATCCGGGCCGGAAAAACCCTGACCATAGACGGTGTCGTGGAATCTGCGGATCTGTATGCCGGCGGTGACATCATCTTAAAGAGAGGCGTTCAGGGGAATCAGAAAGCCCACATTGCAGGACGGGGAAGCCTGTTTGCGGATTTCATCGAGCATTCTTATGTGAAGATGGAAGGCGATATATCGGCCAATTATATCTTAAGTTCCTATATCCATACACCCGGTCAGGTGAAACTGACGGGGAAGAAGGCGTCCATCATCGGTGGGAATATCTACGCCATGATGGGAGTCAGCTGTAATGTCCTCGGCAATCCCAAAGAGGTAAAGACCGCTGTGGCCTGCGGCGTTTCGCAGGAAATGTTTGATGAAAATGAGAAACTTCAGCGTCAGCTGAAGGAGATCCGGGATACGATCACTGAGATCCGCAGTACCGTGACGGGGCTGGGCAACAGGATCACGGAGGAGCAGCAGGAAAGCTTTAAGGCAAGACTGCAGCAGCTGATGACAAATCAGAAAGCGGTTTTGGATCAGCAAAAGAAGCTGTTTGACAGAATGGAAATGGCAAGAACGGCGAAGATCCAGATCCGCGAAGATATCCATGCCGGATCGGAAATCTGTATCGATACAACCATCAAGAAGATCGATAAACATGATTACAGTATGGAATACCGTAATGTTGCCGGTATGATCACCGGTAAGGTCATGGTATATAGTTAACCGTCAGTATGATAATACGCCAGCCAAAGCAGCAGGCGACAGGAGATAGACATGATCAATTTTGAAGAAGAACTGAAAAAATTCCATCCCTCTTTGGAAGTTGACGATGCGGCAGACGCGATCCATCAGCATGATCTGTCGGATGTAGCCGAGATCATTGTTGGGATGCTCAAAGACGAAAGATTGCGTAATGACGAGGTTTAACGATTGCTATGAATTGTTACAGGTGCGGCGCCGCGCTCAGTGAGAAGGACTTTTGTACGGCCTGCGGCGCAGATGTTTCCAAATATAAGAAGATCATTTATACGTCAAATCGCCTATATAACGAAGGACTTGAAAAGGCAGGTGTCAGAGACCTGTCAGGGGCGATCATGTCCCTGAGAGAGAGCCTGAAGTTTGACAGGTCCAATGTGGAGGCCAGAAATCTTCTCGGCCTTTGTTATTTTGAAACGGGCGATGTAGTCGGCGCGCTGACGGAGTGGGTCATCAGCAAGAATTTCCGTTCCAAGAAGAATCTTGCGGATGATTATATCTATGCCGTGCAGTCCAATCCAGCCAGGCTCGAATCCATTAATCAGAGTATCAAAAAGTATAATAAGGCGCTGATGTATTGCTATCAGGACAGTAAGGACCTGGCGATCATTCAGCTGAAGAAAGTATTGTCCCAGAATCCGCATCTGATACAGGGACACCTTCTGCTCGCGCTTTTATTCCTTGACAGCGAGCAGTATGCAAGGGCGAAAAAATCATGTGCCAGTGTACTGGCCATTGATGTGGGAAATACCATGGCCCTTTCTTATCTGAAATATGCGAACAAAATGCTCGGGATCGAGGAGGATGACGGTGTCCATACAGGCGGAGCACCGGCGTCCAAAAAGAAAAAGAGCGAAAGCGTCCGGGCGGCGGAGGGATCCGTTACCTATCAGAGCGGAAATGATATCATCATTCAGCCTGCTGATGTGCATGAACCCAGAGGTGCTTCCTCGCTCCTGAACATTCTGATCGGACTGATCATCGGCGTGGCTGTTACCTATTTTCTGGTATTGCCCGCAAGGATTCAGGTCGCGCGTAATGAGATGAGCGATGAACTGAAAGCGATCTCGGATAATTCCGATGCCAAATCAGCCAGGATATCAGAGCTTGAACAGAGCGTAGAGGCGCTGGAACAGGAAAAAACACAGCTTCAGACGGCAATCGATGATTATACAGGATCCGGAGGGGATGCACTGAAAGTGGATGCGCTTCTGGTGTCGGTGAAGGGGTATCTGGATAATCCCGATGATCCGACGCAGATCGCGGAAACGCTGTACAGTATTGACCGGGATTATATCGAAACGCTGGCTTCCGATTCTTATCGCAGTCTGTATCAGAAGATGATGGCTCTTGCAGCACCTTCCGTTTCTGCAAAGCTGTATGAAAGCGGCAAGGCTTCAGTGAACCAGAGCGATTATACGACGGCGGTGACGACACTTGAAGAGGCGTGGTTTTTTGCCAGGACGCTGGAACAGCCGGACCCGGAGGTGCTGTATGAGTTAGCGGTTGCTTACCAGATGGCGGGAGAGACCGACAAGGCAAAGGACACTTATCAGAGCGTGATCGCAACCTTCCCGGATTCCTCTACTGCGGGAAAAGCGTCTGAACGGCTCGATGAGATGGGCAACGGCACCGGCGCGGCGCCGGAGGCAAATACCGGAGGAGAAAGCACGCAGGCGGCGCAGACTCCTGCAGACGGCGGCGGAGCTGACGCGGCCGGTGAGGCGGGAACTGCTGAGGAGGGCGCAGCACAAGACGGCGGCGATGCGGCGCAGGAAACACCGGATGGCGGCGCATTGGAAACGACGGACGTTGTGCAGTGACAAAGGCGCTGCTTTGCTGATAAACCGGCATGATCCGGGGGAGATATCAGAAAACGGAATTAAGAAAAACAAAGATATAACAAATGCAAGAAGATACAAGGAGGAGTCATGGGCGGTTTTTTTGGAGTGGCATCAAAGCAGGATTGTGTATTTGATCTGTATTTCGGGATCGATTACCATTCGCACCTCGGCACCAGGCGCGGCGGTATGACAGTGTTTGGGGAGGACGGTTTTGAACGTGCGATCCATAATATCGAGAACGCTCCTTTTCGGACAAAGTTTGACAAAGATGTGAATGAGATGAAAGGCTGGATGGGGATCGGCTGTATTTCCGATTATGAGCCGCAGCCCCTGCTGATCCGGTCCCATCACGGTACCTACGCGCTGACCACGGTCAGCAAGATCAACAACATGGACGAGCTGGAAAAGGAACTGTTCCAGAACGGTCATGCGCATTTTATGGAAATGAGCAGCGGTGAGATCAATGCAACGGAAATGGTGGCTGCGCTCATCAATCAGAAGGAAAATCTTGTGGAAGGGATCAAATACGCTCTCGAGGCGATCGACGGGTCCCTGTCCATTTTGCTCTTAAATGAAAAAGGCATCTACTGTGCAAGAGATAAATACGGCAGGACGCCGGTGGTCATCGGCAAAAAGACGGAAGGCTTTTGCGCATCCTTTGAAAGCTTCGCTTACAAAAACCTCGGTTATTCGGATTATAAGGAACTCGGCCCCGGCGAGATCGCAGTGATCACAAATTCCAACTGCGTGACACTGGTCAATCCCGGAACGGAAATGAAGATCTGTACCTTCCTCTGGATCTACTACGGCTATCCTTCCAGCAGCTATGAAGGCGTAAATGTAGAAGAGATGCGGTATCACTGCGGCGCAAAAATGGCAGCCAGGGATACCGTAAAGCCTGATATCGTAGCCGGCGTGCCGGACTCCGGAACGGCTCATGCTGTGGGTTATGCAAATGCTTCGGGAATTCCGTTTTCAAGACCGTTCATCAAGTATACGCCTACCTGGCCCCGGTCCTTTATGCCGACCATGCAGGAAAAGAGAAATCTCATAGCGAGAATGAAACTGCTTGCGGTACAGGAACTGATCAAAGATAAGAGCCTTCTTCTTATCGATGATTCCATTGTCCGCGGCACACAGCTTCGGGAAACCACGGAATACCTGTTTGAGAGCGGAGCGAAGGAAGTGCATATCCGTCCTGCCTGCCCGCCGCTTCTGTTCGGCTGCAAATACCTGAACTTCTCCCGTTCTTCATCGGAACTTGATCTGATCACAAGACGCGTGATCGAACGACTGGAGAACGGTAATGTGACCACGGAGATCCTGAAGGAATATGCGGATCCCGAATCGGAAAAATATGAGACCATGATCGAAGAGATCCGCAAGGAACTGAAGTTTACATCCCTTCGGTT
>JAEEKC010000117.1 GCA_016282215.1 Lachnospiraceae bacterium | reverse complement strand
CGTCCTTTAACAACACAATTGTGACACTGACGGATAATGCAGGAAATGCACTTTCCTGGGCAAGTGCCGGTGGTCTGGGCTTTAGAGGTTCAAAGAAATCTACTCCTTATGCCGCACAGATGGCATCCGAAACCGCAACAAAGGCAGCACTGATCCATGGACTGAAGACTGTTGACGTATTCGTTAAGGGTCCCGGTTCAGGACGTGAAGCAGCGATTCGTGCTCTGCAGGCAAGTGGCTTGGAGGTAACCAGTATCCGTGACGTGACACCCGTACCCCATAACGGATGCAGACCGCCGAAGCGTCGTCGTGTCTGAGAAGAGTTTTTGGATTTTGGATTTAAGATGTATAAATTTAATCTTACAATCATAAATCAGTAACAGCAATTCTGCCGGGATAGGGATCCTTACCGCGGCAGATTTGTGTTGGAAGAAAGCAGCAGAGCTGCTGTAAACAACTGTAGCATCACAGTTTTTAAGCTGTGAAAGACCAATTTTAAGGAGGAAACAAAAATGGCAGTAAACAGAGTCCCTGTGCTCAAGAGATGCCGTGCTCTTGGTTTAGAGCCCGCAGTTCTTGGCTACAGCAAATCTTCAAAGCGCAAACCCGAGCGTGCAAACCGTAAGGTTTCCGAGTACGGATTGCAGCTTCGCGAGAAACAGAAAGCAAAATTCATCTACGGCGTTCTGGAAAAACCTTTCCGTAACTACTATGAGAAAGCCGATATGATGAAAGGTCAGACCGGTGAAAACCTGATGGTTATGCTGGAAAGCCGTCTTGACAATGTGATCTTCCGTCTGGCATTTGCCCGTACCCGCAGGGAGGCACGTCAGGTAGTAGGACATCGTCATGTACTGGTGAACGGAAAATGTGTCAACATTCCGTCCTACCGCGTAAAAGCCGGCGATGTGATCGAGATCCGCGAGAAATCCAAAGGTCTGAACAGATACAAAGATATCGTTGAAGTAACCGGTAAGAGACTGGTTCCTGAATGGCTTGATCAGGATATCGAGAACTTAAAAGGTACTGTAAAGCAGCTTCCGACCAGGGAAATGATCGACGTTCCTGTTGATGAGATGCTTATCGTCGAGTTGTATTCCAAATAATAGGTTCTGAATAGTTATGCAAGTTGTAAGATGCGAAACATCAGAAGGAGGTATTTGCAGTGTTTGATTTTGAAAGACCGAATATTGAAGTAACCGAGATTTCTGAGGATAAAAAGTATGGCCGGTTTGTTGTTGAGCCCCTTGAGCGTGGCTACGGCATCACCCTCGGCAATTCCCTTCGCAGGATCATGCTCTCGTCCCTTCCCGGGGCGGCAGTTTCTTCCGTCAAGATTGAAGGCGTGCTCCATGAGTTCGCTACCATCCCCGGCATCAAAGAGGATGTGACGGAAATCGTTATGAACTTAAAGAGCCTTGCGATCAAGAATACTTCCTCTACCAACGAGCCTAAGACCATGTATGTGGAATACCAGGGCGAAGGTGTGGTAAGGGCCTCTGATATCCAGTGTGATTCGGATATTGAGATCATCAATAAAGATCAGGTGATCGCTACCTGCGGCGCAAAGGATGCCAAGCTCTACATGGAGATCACCGTGGTCAAGGGCAGAGGATATACCAGCGCAGAGCGCAATAAGACCGAGGATTTCCCGATCGGCGTGATCGCAGTAGATTCCATCTTTACACCGGTTGAGCGTGTAAATATGACCGTTGAAAACACCCGTGTCGGTCAGGTAACAGACTATGACAAGCTGACGCTGGATGTTTACACCAACGGTACATTAGAGCCGGATGAGGCTGTCAGCCTCGCGGCTAAGGTACTTTCCGAGCATCTTTCCCTCTTCATTGATCTTTCTGAGAATGCGAAAGCAGCAGAAGTCATGATCGAGAAGGAAGATGACGAGAAGGAAAAAGTACTCGAAATGAGCATTGACGAGTTAGAGCTTTCCGTTCGTTCCTACAACTGCCTGAAGCGTGCCGGCATCAATACCGTGCAGGAGCTGACTGATAGAACCCAGGATGACATGATGAAGGTTCGTAACCTCGGACGCAAATCCTTAGAAGAAGTTCTGGCAAAACTCAAAGAGCT
Source organism: Lachnospiraceae bacterium (assembly GCA_016282215.1). Lineage (GTDB taxonomy): Bacteria > Bacillota > Clostridia > Lachnospirales > Lachnospiraceae > RGIG7926. The sequence goes on along the minus strand of JAEEKC010000117.1, from coordinate 3,234 downwards.
TGGCCTTGAGCTTCGCGCAGGAGAAGAGTAAAAAGTAAACTTATAACAACGCAGCCCGGATAAGACCGATGAGCACCGGACTGTAGCCAACAGCCCCGTATGTAAGACCGATGAGCAATGCGGAGCGGAATCGGAGGAAAAAAATGGCAAAGTACAGAAAATTAGGAAGAACTTCTTCCCAGAGAAAAGCACTTCTTCGTAACCAGGTGACCAATCTTCTGTATCACGGCAAGATCGTGACCACAGAAGCAAGAGCAAAAGAGCTTCGTAAGATCGCTGAAAAGCTCATCACCTTAGCAGTGAAGGAAAAAGACAACTATGAGACCGTTACCGTTACCGCAAAGGTTCCTCAGAAGGACAAAGACGGCAAGCGCGTAAAAGAAGTAAAAGACGGCAAGAAAGTTACCGTTTATGATGAAGTACAGAAGGAGATCAAGAAGGATAAGCCTTCCCGCCTTCATGCACGTCGTCAGATGCTTCAGGTTCTGTATCCTGTAAAGGAAGTTCCGTCTGAAAACGCCGGAAAGAAAAAAGGAACCAAGGAAGTAGACATGGTTGCCAAGCTTTTCGATGAGATCGCACCGAAGTACGCAGATCGCAAGGGCGGTTACACCCGCATGGTAAAGATCGGACAGCGTAAGGGCGATGCAGCAATGGAAGTTCTTATCGAGCTGGTTTAATCAAAGCACAAAGTATCAGACAAATTTACGCCCTCCCCAAACCGGGGAGGGTGTTGTATAATCATCAATTGAATAAATATGATCAACATCAGAAAAGCCGTATATGAATATTTCCGCAGAGACGATGAAGGCAATGTGACCGGCATCACCACTGCAGTCGACCATGTGGACCTTTCGGTCAAACATGGCGATTTTATTGCGATCTTAGGTCATAACGGCTCCGGCAAATCCACGCTGGCAAAGCATTTAAATGCGATCCTGTATCCGACGGAAGGTACCGTGGTCGTTGACGGCATGGATACCAAAGACGAAGACAAGCTCATGCAGATCCGGCAGACCACCGGTATGGTTTTTCAAAATCCTGACAACCAGATCATCGCACAGGTGGTGGAAGAGGATGTGGGATTCGGACCGGAAAATCTCGGCGTTCCGACGCAGCAGATCTGGGAAAGAGTGGAAGAGAGCCTGAAAGCGGTGCATATGTATGAATACCGCAAACAGTCACCTAATAAGCTTTCCGGCGGACAGAAGCAGCGCGTATCCATTGCCGGTGTTCTGGCCATGCATCCGAAATGCATTGTCCTTGACGAGCCCACCGCCATGCTCGATCCCTCCGGCCGCAGGGAAGTCATCCGCGCAGCCAGGGCACTCAACGACGTGGAAAAGATCACGGTGATCCTGATCACCCATTACATGGAAGAAGTGGTGGATGCGGACATGGTATATGTCATGGACCACGGACAGATCAAAATGCAGGGCACGCCGCGTGAGATCTTTTCCAGGGTGGATGAGCTTCTCTCGCTGAGACTCTCGGTTCCGCAGGTGACCCTGCTGGCACACAGATTAAAAAAAGCCGGTCTGCCATTACCCGACGGCATCCTGCACCGGGATGAACTTGTACGCGAACTTTTGAAAATAAAAGGATAAGCCCATGCCCATCATCATTGACCATCTCACACATGAATATGAAACCGGTACCTCCATGGCAGTCAAAGCCCTTTCGGATGTCAACCTGGTCATCAAAGACGGTGAGTTCATCGGGCTGATCGGACATACCGGCAGCGGAAAATCCTCTCTGGTGCAGCACTTAAACGGCCTGCTGAAACCCACGTCCGGTACCGTCTATGTGAACGGCGAGGACATCTTTGATAAAGACTATGACAGAAAAAAACTGCGCAGCAAAGTCGGTTTGGTATTCCAGTATCCGGAGCACCAGCTTTTTGAAGCGGATGTGTTTTCGGATGTCTGCTATGGACCGAAAAACCTGGGACTGGACCAAAAAGAGGTGGAGCTCCGCGCCTATGAAGCCCTGAAAAAGGTCGGCTTTGAGGATGATTCCTTTTATGTATCTCCCTTTGATCTGTCCGGCGGACAGAAAAGACGCGTTGCCATCGCCGGCGTTCTGGCCATGAAGCCCGAAGTGCTGATCCTTGATGAACCCACAGCCGGTCTGGATCCTGCGGGACGGGACGAGATCTTAAATCTGATCCGCGACATGCAGAGAGAAACCGGCATGACCGTTATTCTGGTTTCCCACAGTATGGATGATGTGGCAAACTATGCGCAGCGTATCATCGTGATGGAAAAAGGGAACGTTCTGCTCGACGGCAGCCCTTCCGAGGTCTTTACCCATGTGGAGGAGCTTGAAAACGCAGGACTGGCGTTGCCGGAGATCACCTACATTTGCCGCGACCTGAAAGCAAAAGGGCTTGATATCCGCGAAGATCTTACGACCATCGATGAGGCCGCAGAGGCGATACTTTCATCTGTACGCTGAAATACTGCCGTCGACCGGAAATGAAAACATTCATCGACCGGAAATGAAAAACTCGGCGATTGAAAATGAAAACAGTTATCGATTGGAAATGAAATAATAAAAGAAGCCCTCCCCCTGGGGGCGCTGCGTGCCAGTGGCACGCGTTTAGCGCGGACCGAGCCGGGAGGCGAGACAGGTGGCACCGTAGGTGCCGGGTGAGGGGTAAAGAAAGGACCGAATATGATCCGGGAAATCACGATCGGTCAGTACTACCAGGCGGATTCCGTTCTTCACAGACTGGATCCGCGCGTGAAGCTGATCGCGACAATTGTATATATCGTATCATTGTTCCTTTACAGGGAACCGGTGCCGTTTCTGTTGGCGGGCGTTTTTCTTGCTGTCTGCGTACTGCTTTCCAAAGTGCCCTTTTTCTACATAGTCAGAGGTCTGAAGACCATCGTGATCCTGATGCTGATCACGGCCGTGTTCAATATGTTCTTAACACCGGGCGAAACACTGGTGACATTCTGGAAACTGACGATTACAAAAGAAGGATTAAAAGCAGCGATCTATATGGCGATCCGGCTTGTGATGCTCATTATCGGCTCGTCGCTGATGACACTGACGACGACTCCGACCCAGCTGACGGATGCCATGGAACAGCTCCTGAGGCCGCTGCAGAAGATCAAAGTCCCGGTGCATGAGATCGCCATGATGATGTCCATTGCCCTTCGTTTTATCCCGATCCTTTTGGAGGAAACGGACAAGATCATGAAGGCGCAGATGGCAAGAGGAGCG
>JAEEKC010000116.1 GCA_016282215.1 Lachnospiraceae bacterium | reverse complement strand
ATGCAGTCCCGTGGTCTCTAAATCCACCACGACCGCATCCGGGAAATCCGCAGGTAAACTCTTTATCGAATTCTCTAATTCCATGACTTTATTCTCTGATCTTCAAATGATCATATATTATCTTGGTTTTCCTTCCCACTTGCAGTATTGTTTCAAAAAGCATTCGTCACACTTCGGATTTCTGGCATAGCAGATCTGTCTTCCGAAGGTGATGATATGCATGTTCCAAAGGATCCAGTGATCCTTCGGGAGCGCTTTTTCCAGGTCGTGTTCCACCTTCTCCGGATCCTCGTTTTTGGTCAGTCCCAGTTTTTTGGAGATCCGTTTCACATGGGTATCCACTACGATGGACGGCTTGCCGTACACATTCCCCAGGATCACGTTCGCGGTCTTGCGCCCCACGCCCGGCAGTGTCACCAGCTCATCAATGTCATCCGGAACTATGCCGTCATAGTCATCCAAAAGCCGTCTTGCACAGGCTATGATATTTTTTGCTTTATTATGATAAAAGCCCGTGGAATGGATATCCTGTTCCAGCTCTGCAAGTGACGCATTCGCAAAGGACTCCAGCGTCGGATATTTGACATACAGATCCTTTGTCACCATATTGACGCGCTCATCCGTGCACTGCGCACTCATGATCGTGGCAAACAAAAGCTGCCACGGATTGTGATGATCGAGATAGCAGATCGCATCCGTTCCGTACTGCGCATCCAATATGTCCAGGATTTCCTTCGTTCTCTTTGTTGCCATAGATGATTTCCCAATAATATATCCGTAATCTATCAGCTCTGTATTTCCATACCGAACTTTGCATTATTTTTATGAATAAAAACCGGTGGGCCGCACATTGTTGTTCAGGAATTTGTTAAAGCCCAGCCAGCCTGTCTCTTCCGTGGACTCCAAAAGTTCTGTGAAGGTCTCCATTTTGGCATCGGTATTGTCTGCAAGGTTCAGCGCAAACGCCTCGATCAGGGAAGGGCGCTTCGGCGAGCCGAACTCCAGTTCTCCATGATGTGCCAGAATACAGTGCTTGATCTCATTGAGAATCTGCAGCGGAAAGCCTTCGATGGCATCTGCCTTTTTCCCGATCATTTCGCTGCCCATCACGATATGCCCGAGAAGGTTTCCTTCATCGGTATAATCGTTTTGCGGGAACTGGGAGTATTCACGTACCTTGCCGATATCGTGCAGCATCGCAGTCGTCAGCAGCAGATCCCTGCGAAGAACGGGATAGTTGCCGCAATAGTACTCGCAGAGTTTTGTCACGGAAAGGGTATGCTCCAAAAGTCCGCCTACAAAACTGTGGTGCACGCTTTTTGCCGCCGAGGATTTTTTAAAGGCCGCAACAAAAGCCTCATCTTCCACGAAAAAGGACTCCAGCAGTTTTTTGCACCAGGTATTTTCAATAGAATCAACGATATGCAAAAGATCCCTCATCATCTCATCGATGTTTTTCTTCGTCATGGGCAGGTAATCCGCCGGATCGAATTCTCCCTCTTTTGCGACCCGCAGGCGTTTGATATGGAACTGCAGCATATTGTTAAAAGTTGTCACATCGCCGCCGATCTCAACGTAGTCCAGCGCATCATATTCCGCAATGCCCGGATTTCCCACATCCCAGATCTTGCCTTCCACATTGCCCGTTTTATCCTGCAAAACGATTGCCTCATATTGCTTTCCGTTCTTTGATACCAAAGACTGCTTCTGCTTGCAAAGAAAAATGCCGCTGACTCTGTCTCCGTCTCTGTAATCTTTGATGTACTTCAATTTTTTTGTTTCCTTTCTATATCTGGATTTCTGTATTCATGCCCCTCATCAGTCGGCTTCACCGAATTTCTTCATCTCATATAATTCAATCATGCTGTGCTTCGAGCATCACGGACACTGTCATCTCCCTGTAATCGGTCCCGTCATATCGCAGCAGCCTGACGGGCTGTTCCGAAGCCTGCAATGTCAAAAGCTGCGAACCGAGTTCCCGGAAAGAGGAAACCGAACCGTTGCCGATCTCCACGATGATATCGCCGTTCTGGATCCCCGCCTGCATGGCCGGAGAGGAAGGCTCCACATCCGTGACAAAAGCGCCGAAGGGGATATCCGCCTGATTATGGACATCCTGCGTCACGCCCATTCCCCTGACGCCTAAGTAAACGATCTCTTCGTTATTCGACAGCTTCGCGATCAGATTTTTGATATCCGAAATACCGAGCGCTGCGATCCCGTCCGAAGAAGAAACATCCTGGGCACCGCGGTTGATAAAGCCTACCACATTGCCGTCCAGGTCGATCAATGCGCCGCTGGCATCTTCCGATCCGTTGATATCCGTCAGAAGCACCCCGTAATTTGCATCCGTCACCTGATACTGCGCACTGTTGCTGTTCACCACGCCATAGCAAACCGAATCTGCGATACCCTGGGGACTGCCCACTGCGATCACGGGCTTGCCCACCAGATAAGCACTGACGGAGCTTCCTAAATTCGCCCGTGTCACGGACGATACTGTCCTGTCGCTTAATTCTTCTTTGGGCACGGCAAAAACCGCCAACCCCGTCTGGTTATCCCTTGCCAGAATGGGACGCTCTATGGAAGTCCCGTCATGAAAACGGATCACATAACGGTTTCCCGTGCGTTCGGACAGATCTGCCAGCACCAGATAATCGAGAGAATTATCTGCCACGATCATGCCCGAACAGCTCTCCTGCTGCTCATAATTTCCGAGAAGCCATCCTTCCGCCGAGGTGGATGAGACCACCGTCACCAGATAGCTTTGTGCCGACCTTGCAAGATCGCTGAGTTCCTCATAGGTTCTTGCGTATCGCTCCAGCCCCGACTCAACTTTTTCGGCTGCCTGCTTTTCGGACTGGGCCTTTTGCTGCTGGGCGATCTCTTTTGCCGCCTCTTCCCTGGCCGCCTGCAGAACCTGCTCCTGATCTTCCTGCTCTTTTTGTGCCTTCGTCTCTTCCGTCAAAAACTGATCCACCGGCACTTCCTCTTCCGGGAACGAGATCTTCAGCGGTTTTTCGGGATTGACGACGCCGTTGATGATCGGCTCCATCAAAAGAAATGTCAGGCAGGCAATGGCGCCGAACACCACTGCCATCACGATCAGCAGCACCGTGCGCCGGAATACCTTGCTCTTGTTCACCGGCTTTCTGCGGATGGTTTCCCTGATATATGATTGTCCTGCCGCCTTCTCTGCATCCGGCGATTGTTTACGGTCTTTCATGATGGTTCCTTCTGAAAATTATTTTCTTCTATTCGCAATCACTCCACAACAATCTCAGTATACCATTATGCTTACGTTTATGCTATACTTATTACTGTTATGAATAAAAAAGTACTGCACACATTAGAATATGACAAGATCATCCCGCAGCTTTGCGAGCATGCGACCAGCGCGCCGGGACGGAGCATGTGCGAGGCACTCCTTCCGTCTGATAATCCCGGCCAGATCAGTCTGCGCCTTGCGCAGACACAGGATGCGGTCAGTTATCTGCTGAAAAATCCCCACTCGCCTTCTTTCGGCAACCTGAAGGATTTTTCACTGCCCCTGTCCCGCCTTACCATCGGCGGCAGTTTAAATGCCGTGGAACTGCTTGCACTGGCTGCTTTTCTGGAAAATGTTGCACGCATCAAGGCCTACGGCAGAGATGGCATCCGGCCGCAGACTGCCGATACGGCGGATGGCGAAAACGAAGGCGATGATACACCGCCTGACAGTCTCGCGCCATTTTTTGAGGAGCTGCTTCCTCTCTCGGAACAGGCGGCCGAAATCCGGCGCTGCATCCTGTCCGAAGATGAGATTGCAGATGACGCCTCTCCCGCCCTTCGGGACCTTCGGCGGAAAAAAAGCAATTTAGAGGGCCGGATCCATTCCCATCTGCAATCCATGGTAAACGGCTCCGCCCGCACCTACCTGCAGGATCCGGTCATTACACAGAAAAACGGCCGCTACTGCCTGCCGGTAAAAGCCGAGCATAAAAGCAGCGTCCCCGGCATCGTGCATGAGCGCAGCAGCAGCGGAT
>JAEEKC010000115.1 GCA_016282215.1 Lachnospiraceae bacterium | reverse complement strand
GCCACTTCGGCAAGGGTGTATTTCGAGCGCAGCTTATGATCCACAAACTCCATGGCGGCTACGGATTCTACGTTCAGATCCGGGGTGAAATTCACAGCGATGAGCGCTCCCTTGACTACGGAAAGATCCGCAAGCATCTTCTCAACATCCTTCTTGGCTGTCTCGAAGTTTTCATCCTCCACAACCTGTTCAAGCTTCTCTTTCAGACAGCAAAGACCAACGGATCTTACGGAGTGTTTGCGAAGGGCCTCTACCAGTTTTTCCGAAACCTGAATGTAGGTGGAAACCTCCCGCAAATTTCCAAGAAGAGAATACAAAAGATTTTCACCGGGCGCCGTAAAAGATGCCCTTCCGTAATCCTTCAGCGTTGTGATCAGGCCGAGTGAACCTGTTACCTGCTGACAAAACTCTTCATTTTCACAAAAATCCTTCAAAATCTCCTGCCGGTATCTGATATCAGCCGGATCCTCCGGTATCCTGGTAAAAATATTTTTGATGATCGCGGTGTCTTTTTCACTCACGGCGATACTCTCAATGATCTCGTTCAGCGCCAGGTCCTTCACGGTTTCCGGCCGAAGGACGGTGGTTTTTCTGTTTGATCCTTCACAAAATAAGATGTCCATAAAACAGTTCCCTTCTTATTCATTTTTCATATCAGCCATAAATTCATCAATCATGGTTTTGATCACTCTGGGATTATAATAGGCATTATAGGGGTCTCCGGCAATGACTTTTACTTTCTGGATGTCCTTGTCGGTGATTTTTTTGTTGTAGGCTTTCAGCCAGTTTAGTCCGTAAGGGTTTGCGTTTTTCATCTGATTGCTGAGCAAAAATACAGCCGGAAGATCTTCGGGGAGTTTCATGTTTTTTACTTTCTCACAGTTAGCATAGGCTTCCTTTTGCTCCAGAAGATAAGCGCACCGCATGTAATATTTCGTATACATCATTTCCATGACAGGAAGGTATTCCTGCATATTTTTTTCCGGATACATTAGCTCATAGATCGGAAACTGCCAGGACACATATCCAGTCCTTACCATAAATTCCTGCCGCAGTTTCATGGCGCCGGCATAGCGCCTGATAAACCAGGCATATTCGTCCTCACTGTTGAAATTTCCGCCCAATATATGCTTTCCGATCTCGGGCGGCACGCCGTCAATAAAGACGATACCCTCAATGCCTTCCGGGTACTGCTCTATATAAGAAAGGCCATACAGTCCGGAGAGAAGATGGGGCACCAGGATGATATGATCCCTGATTTCTAAGGCATCCAGCGTATCTTTGACAACATCCGTATAAAAATCCGCGCTTCTTTCCTCATCTGTATCCGGCGAAAATCCTGTGCCGGGATAATCGATGATGATGACGCGATAATCTGACGACAGCCGGTCTGCCAGAGGATTCAGATGCAAAGTCGCGCATGGCAGTTCGCAGCTCATCAGCACCACGGTATATTCCCCGTTTCCTTCATCCAGCAGCGCAATCTCTCTGCCGCCTGCTGTCACCGTTTTTACAAAACTATCTTTAAACTGCGATGCCGTATCTTCAGCTTCCCGAGTAACCCGTGCGCGACGCAGCCCCATAAAGACGGTGATTCCTGCGATTCCCAGTAGAATGATCATTCCCACTTTCTTCATGTCGTGGGTGAATTTTCTGAAACTGTCGCTTTCTTTATAAACGTTCGTGATCCAGTCTGCCAGTTTTTTCAGGCAAAGGGCAGATGCCGTGGACAAAACAAAAACGACCGGCACATAGGCCGCAACGTTTCGGATATAGTAAACCGGTGGATTGGTATCGCTGATAAAGTGATGTGCAAAAAGTTCCACAAACAAACCGTGGATCAGATAGAATTCCAATGTCATGCTGCCGTAAAAGCAGAGAATATTCGTGGCAATCCTGCCTTTTTTTGTTGACTTTTTTTCGGTATCGGTTTCAGTCACGTTGTCTTTATGCGGCTGCGATGCCAGAAGATAGATGAACAGGGAAAAGGCAGAGCAGGCAATGATCTGCAATAATACCCGAATTAAGTTCATAATGCCGTAGTTTTGTATATGGAGGCTTTTATAGATGGCATCTGCGTTTTCGGATATGATAAAGCAGACAAGAAATAAAGTGGCGGAAAGGATCAGGGGAAGGAGGATCGTTTTTTTGTTTTTCAATCCGGGTTTTGTAAGATCATCAGAGGACATCTGCGTTCCTGAGTCCGTTTCCGAATCTCCTTTACTTTGGATATTGATTTCGCGTTTTGCCATGATGATTCCAAGGAGGAAGACAGGTGATGCATTATACCACCAGTTACCCTTTACAAGGATATAACAGATGATGGAATAACCCAGGATCCAGAGTGCCATAAAAGTTAGCGATAGCTTACTTTCTTTTCTGTAGATCAGAAAAAAGCCCAGATACAAAATGATAATGGTGTAGATAAACCAGGAGTAAGGATTCAGCGGCAGCGAAACCGCTTTTTGAAAAGTGCGAACGCCGAAATAGATCACCTGAGTGACCACAAATACGAAGAGGATGCGGTTTAAGCGCCGTACCGGAAAGCCGTCAAAATAGTTTTCCCGGCTTTTCATGCTTTTGATCAGGCCGTAACCGGAGCAAAAGAAGAAAAAAGAGACCAGAAGATAACCGATGGGCACAAAGGGTTCAAGTCCATGCTGCCTGTAAAGCTCGGGTACCCAGAAAGCGGAGACCTTCTGTCCCAAATGATGCAGCATGATCAATACGGAAAACAGACCGAGTATTTTTTTGGATCGTTCTCTGCTCATGAATTATCCCTTTGTTTTCTGAATAGATCAGTAGTTTTTACTATAATTTTACTTGTCGGAATATACAATACGAACATCTAAAAACATTGTAAAAGTCAATGAAAGGTTCATATATCAATTTCTTTATATTTATGTTAAAATCTTTACATAGCATGTATGATATGCTCGGAGCAAATCGTTTTTCAGCATTTTTATTCTTGGCAATTTAAACACACGGGTAAACAGTGAAAGATGCTATATCCGAATAAGAGAGAGAATCTCATGTCAGAACAGATGCAATTAAAGGAAAAGACAACAAAAGAAAAAGAGAGCAGGATCAGCTTCGAGGAGATCCGCATGCTGCTCCATGAGAATGCGGAAACCGGATTCATTCATACGACATACCAGGAGGAATCCAAAAGGTTTCATCTTTTGATGAACGGCGATATGCGGGCGGTAGCTGAGTCGCAGAAGATCATCAACCCCGAGATCCAGGGAACGCTGTCTTTAGATCCCCTGCGAAATATGCGCTATCTATTCATCATCAACACGGCTCTTGCCACCCGGTATCTGATCGAAGCCGGCATCCCGCAGGAGACGGTTTATTCCACTTCAGATGTGTATATCCAGAAAGCCGACCTGACCACAAGCATAGAGCAGATCAAAAATCTGAACCGGGAGGTTTGGACCTTGTTGGTGAAGATCGTTCAGGAGCATAAAAAAGGGAGCCTGTATTCCGGGCCGGTCTATGCCTGCCTGAATTACATCGATTCCCATTTCAACCAAAAGATCACCCTGGATACGTTAGCCGAGATCACGGGAAAGCACCCATGTTATCTGGCAGGTCTGTTCAAAAAAGAAACCGGAAAAACCTTCAGCGCTTATCTGACGGATCTTCGGATCCATACATCGAAAGCGCTGCTGAAAGGAACGGATTATACCTATTCCCAGATCGCTTATTCCCTGGGTTTTTGTTCCCAGAGCCACTTCATCTCAGCTTTTCGGAAAGTCGAGGGCTGTACGCCGAAGCAGTTTCGTATCAGAAACTATAATTCGAATCTGACCGGCCTGACGTGAATAGTAAGGGTGCGGTGCTGGGGTGTCAGGTGGGGACGGGCTGATTCATTAATGATCTGTGCCAAGTGCCTTAAGCACGCCGAGTACGTAATCCCAGGTTCGCTTGACGCTTGCTATGTTCATGGCTTCTTTCGGAGAGTGGATATCTTTTAAGTCGGGGCCGAAGGATACGGCGTCAAGGTTTTGGATCTTGGATGCAAACAGTCCACACTCAACGCCTGCGTGGATGGTTTCCAGCACGGGTTTGCGTCCGTATTGTTTTTCAAAAACGCTGACCATGACGGGGCGCAGATAGGAATCTTCTTTGTATTCCCAGCCCGGATAATCGCCGGAAATGCTGATGTTTGCGCCTAATATATCCATCAGGATCCGGATCCTTCGGATAACGTCATACTTCTCGCTTTCAACGGACGATCTTACCAGCATTGACACCGCCACTTCATCTTCGGTGGTTTTCAGAATGCCCATATTTAAAGAGGTCTGTACCAGTCCCGGTATGTCAGTGCTCATCCGCTGCACGCCGTTCGGAAGCAGGAGCAGCATATCAATGACCTTGTCCGTGGAAGCCTTGTCAAGCGGAAGAAGATTGCTGCTTTCTGTCACAGGGGTTTCCTGCCGGACAAACTGCAGGGACAGATTCTTGTCAGTAACATGGTATTCATTTTGAAACGTCTTTTCTGATTGCAGGACACATGCGGAAATCTTATCGATGATACCATCTGTTTCCGCTGTATCTTTAAGACAAATGATAAACTCTGCTTCGCAGGCAACCGGGATGGCATTGTCTTTGCCGCCGCCGTAAAGTGTGGTCAGATGAAGATCAGCATCGTTCTGCGCGGCGATCTGCCGGATATTATCGAGCGTCCGTGCCATGAGGACAAAAGCATTGGCCCGCTCTTTATCGATCTCCACACCGGAATGACCGCCGGTCAGGTCGGATACGGTGAGTTTGCAGCGGGCTTCGGCACCGGTTTTTTCCCGTTCGACCGGTAAGTGCGCAGTGACGGTTGCGCCTCCGGCGCAGCCCAGGGTGAGATAACCTTCGTCTTCGGAGTCGATATTCAGTAAAAGGGTTCCCTTTAAGTCGCTGCAGTCAAGGGCCTGCGCACCCAGCATGCCGATCTCTTCATCAGATGTGATCACCACCTCAAGGGGCGGATGCTTGATCGTATCACTGTCAAGAATGGCAAGTGCCATAGCCACGGCGATCCCGTCATCGCCACCCAGGCTGGTTCCGCGGGCAGTGATAGAGCCGTCCCTGATCTCGGGGATCAGTCCGTCTTTGGTAAAGTCGATTTCGTATCCGTCTTCTGCGACGCAGACCATATCCATATGTCCCTGAATGATCACGGTCTGGGCGGTTTCAAAGCCGGCGCTTGCGTCCTTCCAAATGATAATGTTATCGTGGTCGTCCTGCCTGTAAGGAAGGTTTCTTTCCCTGGCAAATGCGGCCAGATGATCACTGATCGCCTTTGTATTCCCCGAGCCGTGGGGGATCTTACAGATCTCATCGAAAAAGCGAAAGACCTCCTTTGGCTCCAGATCTGCTAATGTATTGTTTTGTTTCGTATCCATAACATGAAATCCTTTCGCTCTATAGTTTATATGAAAATAGTGCTGTATTCATAAGACGTTACTATCTGCATTGTACCGCAAATCCCTATAGAAAACAAAGGAAAATGGTATTTTTTCAGGTCATAGATCTATAAACTCTGTGCAAATTTCAGGATCGCAATAATCGCGACCAAAAAGGGGATGAGCCACATGATCGCTGTCATGATTTTGGTAAAAGTGGCCATTTTTCCGCTGTAGGCATTGGTCACAGGCACGCTCCCTGTGAGATCCATTTTTTCAAATTCCGCAAGGAGCTCTTTCTCTGATAACGAAAGAGTTCCTTCCGCGTTTGCGTCCTTCCATTCATCTAATTGTTTCAGATAGTCTTCGTATTTTAGCTGTAATCTTACACAGCACCTTCGTTCTTCTTCGTATGTCTGGATTCCCATTTTTCTCATAAGCTGTGTATACTGCTCCGAGTGGAGATTTAGCCAATACTGCAAAAATCCGTTCGCTGTTTTATATAGCAGAACCGGCGTCAAAAAAATGAGCGCGAACAGACACAGGACATAAGGGATCGTGCAGATCAGGCGAAGGATGACAGAAAGGCTGTTCAGTCCGATAAAGGAGACGCCATAGATAACGAAGATCGCGCAAAACAGCATGAGATTGATCTTTCCCTCATCTCGGATCTGGGAAAGACGCTTGTTGACGCTGTCAAGCTGGGAGGAGACACGATAGGATTCGTGCTTCACTTTTTCCATCTGCGTATGGATCTGATATTCTATTGGATCTTTATATACATAGTCCCAGGACATGGCGATGTTCCTTTGTTATTGTCTGGTGATTGGGTGTCATTGGGGTGGTGTCGGTGTCATTGGGGACGGTTCTCTGTGACAACCTTGAAATGCAGGTTGTCACAGAGAACCGTCCCCATCTGACACCTGACACCGAAAACGGGTTGTCAAAAAGAACCGTCCCCATTGACACCAAGGTATCTCACTGCTTTCCCCAGGTTCCGGCCGGGGTGGGTTTCTTCGAAGTATGTGTTTCCGGAAAGTGCATCTGTGTAATAGCGAAGCCCCAGTTCAAAGCAGTTTCTTTGGACAAGGCGCGGCAACAGGGTAAGTTCATCTTCTGTCAACGCACCATGAATGGACTGATAGCCTGCAAGGATTCCCTGCCAGAGCGCAGTATCCCATTTATCGCTGGTCATGCAGCAGGATCGGATACACTCTGCCAGATCGTCGAGTATATTTCCTGGCATTAAAGTATCCATGTCGATAAAGGAAATGATCCTGCCTTCTTTCGAAAAGATGGCGTTTGAGAGTTTCGCATCTCCATGGATCGCATGGTCAGCGGGCAGTTTTATGCCCAGGAATGCATCGGCCTTTTCCATGATCAGATGATCGAGAGCCGGGTTTCGCTCAGCCGCTTTTGCAGTAAGCATTTTATATTGATCATAATACCATGACAGGTCACGGTAATGCGGGATAGCAGAGACCGGCATACCGGGAAAAGCCGAAAGGATCCGGTGCAGCCTTGCAAGGCCTTCGCCGACGCAAAAAGCCTGCGCCTCTCCCTCAAGCCGGGTTTTTACTTCACCGTCTATATATCTGTATACGCGCCATAAATTTTCATCTTCGTCCCGGTAAAAATACCCGCCCGACTTGCTAGGGAGCCACTCAGGAATACTCCAGCCGGGAACGTCTTTCTTGACTGTTTCATATGCCAGGCAGAGTTTTCTGTAATTCTCTTCTAAGATCCTGCTGCTTCCTTCAAAAAGACCGGCTTTCAGTTTCTGGCAGATATAAGACACATCACCTGTCACAAGATAGGTATCATTGATATGGCCGCTCTCTATCCTGCGAATCTCTGAAATACTGCCGATGAAATAATTCGATAAGATCTGTTTAATGCTGTTATCCATACTCTTTGCTTTGTTCAATTGATCAGTAGTGTTTCGATTCTGTATCTTCATATCGGACTTTACACCATTGTTTATCATAATTTAGCGAAAAAACCTCTTCCGGTGCATGTCGGTTGTGGGATGAATCGCTTTTTGCGTTTACCTGGTTTAACATATTTTCGCTTCTGCTTTTCGGTATGCTGCCCTTATCCGAAACACGATGTTTGAATACAGGTTAAGTATACTATATGCGTATCATGAAAGAAACAGGAAATACAGGATTGTTTGAAGAATTGACAGACAGGCTCAATGAACAGACGTCAGGCAATTCTATTTAAAAACCTCAGCAAAAGATGTTGACAAATCAACATTTACGGGATATACTTCCAGATGTTGATTTGTCAACGTTTATGTTTGTATAGCATATTTAAAACCCGCTATGAAAATGCGGAGTAAAAATACTGATCAATGGTTGTGTAAAGTTCGGTATGACAATACGGAATCGATAAACCACTGATCAATTTAAAAAGGAGTGTATATGAGCGAAACGAAAAAAATTCAGATCATTGTTGATTCTACCACAGACCTTGCGCAGCAGTATGCCGGGCAGGTATTGACGGCGCCGCTGATCGTGTCCTTTGGCGATACGCAGTATCAGGACGGGATCGACCTGACACGGAACGCGTTTTATGAAAAATTGGAGTCAGAGGATATCCTGCCGAAAACCAGCCAGCCTTCGCCTGCAGTTTTTGAAAACCTGTACAGACAAGTCAGAGAGAAGGGGATGGATGGCATTGTGATCACGATTTCGTCCGAGCTGTCCGGTACCTATCAGAGCGCCTGCTTAGCGGCGCAGGACTATCCCGAGATCAGCGTCGTTGATTCCAAAAACGTGGCAGTCGGGACAGGGATCCTTGCCCAGTATGCTATTGAGTGCGCAAATGCCGGGATGCCGCGTCAGCAGCTGGTGGAAGAACTTGAGCGCAAAAAAGAAGATATCTGTCTGGTAGCTATGCTGGATACCTTAGAGTATCTGATGAAGGGCGGAAGGCTTTCCCGCACAGCTGCCTTTGCGGGCGGACTGCTCAATATCAAACCGGTCATCACCATCAAAGACGGCGCGGTAGTCGTTCTCGGAAAAGCACGCGGCATCAAAAAAGCCAATAATCTGTTGGTTGAACTGATCATGCAAAATGGTGTAGAATACAGTATGCCTGTTTTATTGGGATATTCAGGGACTTCAGATGTGCTGCTTCAAAACTATATCGCAGACAGCAGCAGTCTCTGGGAAGGGCATTTGGAGCGGCTCGATTCATCCCAGATCTGCAGCGTGATCGGTACGCATGCAGGTCCTGGTGCAGTTGCGGTTGCTTTTTTCAAATCTGATAAAGATAATTGATGCAATGCATCGACAACAGATGATAAAGTGGTTTTCAAATAACCGGACAATCATATGCCGGATTGATTCGGCCGGTTACTTTGACCGGTTGTATTAAGATCAAAAATACGATATCGAAAGAAGGAAAACGGATATGTCTCGTTTTGAACAGTTTACGGTATCGGTGTTCAGCATTACCAGATACTGGAATAAAATCGCGTCTGAAGAGATGCGCGGGCTTGGCTTGAAAGGCAGTTACGCCCTTTATCTGATCACCTTATCAAGTGTCAAGGAAGAAATCACAGCGGCACGTCTTTCGGAACTGACGCAGCGGGATAAGGCGGATGTTTCCCGTGCCATCGCCCAGTTTCAGCAACAGGGACTGGTGGAGGAATACGGGGATAACCGCTACCGCGCGCCCATCGTGCTGACGGAAAAAGGCAAAAACCTGACACGGCAGATCCGCAAGAAAGCAGAACATGCTTTAAAGATGGCAGGAGACGGTTTATCAGAAGAAATGCGGCAGGACATGTACCGGGCGCTGGAGATCATCGCCTCGAACTTGAAGGATATGTCTGAGGACAAGCCGAATCTGGACTAGAAATAAAAAAACTACTGATCAACTGCTAGTATAAAGTCCGATAATGAAAACATGGAATCGAAAAACTACTGATCAGATAGTACATAATCAGAGATGACAATCGAAGGAATACAACGACTGATAAATTAGGAAGAAGGAAAACAGTATGATTCCTACGAGAGCGTGATCTGCTATCAGCCGGATCATATAACTGAGTGATTCGGATCATATAACGGAGTGGTTTGATCAATTGGGCAAAATATAAGGATAGGTTTATGAAGAGAAAAGCCGTCAGATGTCTGGCGGCTTTTTTTTCGGTTTTTTAGCAGGTCGAATAATCAGTATCTTGGCAATTTGGCAAGTGATTGTTCTGGTAATTCGTTATTCGTGGTGCTATGCTATGTAATTGTGTGCCTGGCGGTCAAACATCTCCCGGTACAGTCCGTTTAATGCCATCAACTCATCATGCGTTCCCTGCTCCTTAATGGAACCGTTTTCAAACAGATAGATTCTGTCGGCCATCCGCGTCGTCGAAAGACGATGAGAGATAAAAATGACCGTATCATTCCGGGCATGGTCGATCAGGTTTTTATTGAGCTTATATTCGGAAACTGGATCGAGTGCGCTAGAGGGTTCATCAAGGATGGAGATCGCCCGGTCACTGTTTTTTAAGAAGACTCTCGAGATCGCGATCTTCTGGCTTTCGCCGCCTGAAAGATTAACGCCTTCATCTGAAAATTCCCTGGTAAGCTCCGTATTGATCCCATCCGGAAGCTTCGCGAGCTTTTTTGAAAAGTCTGCCTTAGCGAGTGCCTCGATCACATCCTTTTCGTCCTTTTTGTCATATTGCCGCAGCAGAACGTTTTCCGCAAGCGTAGCAGCATAAATGTTGTAATCCTGGAAAACGGCGCTGATCTTTTTGCGGTATTCTTTGATATTGTACTGTCTGATATCATGACCGTTATACGCAATGCTGCCGCCGGTCACATCATAAAGACGCATCAGGAGCTTGACGAAGGTTGTTTTGCCCGCGCCGTTTTCACCAACGATGGCGATCTTTTCGCCGGGTTTTATTTCAATCGAGATATCCTTTAAGGTATCCTTCTCGGTGTTCGGGTAGCGGAAGCTCACATTGGAAAGTATGAGAGAGCCGGCTTCTTTATCCGGCGTTATCCCGTCGGAAACTTCAATGATGGGTTCATAATCCAAGAGCTTTCGGAACTTCTCGGCATACTGTCCGATGATCTGAAAATCCACCAGGCAGTAATTGATCTCGTTTAAGTTGCCCCTGACATAGTTTGCTGCGTTGTTTGCCGATGCGACTTCACCGAGTGCGATCTTTCGAAGTACCAGTGCAAGATATCCGAGATAGGCGGGTACTGCAAAAAATGACAGCACGGTAAATACCGTGATCCAGTTTAAAAGAGAGATCCATGTCAGCATAGGCACGTATTTTTTCCCTGCTGCACTGGCCGCATCGAGTGCCTCGTCAAATTGGAGCCGTAACGGTTCTTTTACATTAGTGAGTTTGCATTCCTTTGCATATTCGGGCTGATAGAAAACTCTCTTGGAATAGTCGGCTTTGCGCAAATGCTTTTTGTATTCGAGCCACCAGGTATATTCGATCTCTTCCATCTTGAATCTTGTTACGAGATTGATCACAAATCCTACGATGGGGAAGATCGCAAGGAACGGACTGATGGTAAGGATCAGCGCGGCGGCAACAAATAGCGCTATGGCTCCGCCGAAGATCTTGCTTGAGATCACCACGGCGCCTTCTATCATATGATCCGCATTGTTTGCCACGAAAACGTAGGTATCGTAGTAGTCCGGATTGTCATAATAGATCAGATCCATCTTACTGTTTTTTTCTACAAGATCTCTCTGGATCTTTCCGTCAAGCTTGATGATCTTCGCCTTGCCCCATTCTTCGATCATCTGGCTGATCCATTCGATACAGACAACAAGAGCGAGGGATATCAGTAGGATCACAGCGATTTCGCCAAAGGTTGACTTTCCCGTCAGGCCGTCAATGATCATCTTCAGGATAAAGGTACCGTTCACTGCCATGGCGCTCTTTAAGATGACATTCATCAGAAAGATCTTTACGATCAGCGGTTTGTCATATTTTGACGCATATCGGATCATAAATGCCGTGTTGCTGATCAACCGTTTTATTGAGATCTTGTTTTCGTTCTTCTTAACCATAAAACGCCTCAGCTCCTTTCAGCATTTCTTCCGGCAGACTGTCCTGATAGTTTTCGGCCTGGAGTGTAAACATCTCATGATAGTATCCGCCAAGGGCGATCAGCTGCTCATGGGTCCCGCTTTCAACCACCTGTCCGTCCTTCATCAAAAAGATCTTATCTGCCATTCTCGCAGAGGAAAGCCTGTGCGAGATAAAGATGACGCCCTTGCCCTCGGAAAGCTTTCCCATGTTGTTGTACATGTTGTACTCCGCAAGAGGATCCAGGGCCGATGAGGGCTCATCCAAAATGACCATATCCGGATCCCGGGCAAAGACTCTGGCGATGGCGATCTTTTGCGCCTGCCCTCCCGAAGGGACAAAGCCCTCCTTGTCAAACTCGCGGCTTACCACCGTATCCAGTCCGTGGATCAGGCCTTTGTGCGTAACATCAAACTGGGCATCGATCAGTGCTTTTTTTGCCTTTTCATAATCCGCCTCGCCTTCCGGTCTTCTCATCAGTACATTTTCAACCAGCGGCATGGCAAAGACCTGCAGATCCTGAAAGACGGTACCGAACCGTTCTCTGTAAGAATGCAGATCGATCTCTGTCATATTCATACCGTTTACCAGGATCTCTCCGGTCTGGATTTCATAAAGTCCCATCAAAAGCTTGATCAGCGTGGTCTTGCCCGCGCCGTTATAACCGACAATGGCAAACCTGTCGCCTTTCTTCCAGTGAAAACTGATGTGTTTCAAAGTTTCGCTCTGTGCCCCGGGATAGGTAAATGAAACATCCCGAAGTTCAATGCTCTCGATCTCATGGGGGAACGTGTTCTCTGCAACCGCTTTTGCATCTCTTGCCAAAAACTCTTCCAGACTTTTAAAAAATCTGCTCTCATTTGTTAAGAAGATACGGGTGTCAACTG
>JAEEKC010000114.1 GCA_016282215.1 Lachnospiraceae bacterium | reverse complement strand
CTTTTTTCACTACAACGATGGCAAGGTCATTTTTGACATCCGTGCCCTTTACCTCTGCTGCGACTACCGCTTCCTCGGAATCGTTGAAGCAAACTGAAACTTCATTTGCGTTGCTGACTACATGATTATTGGTTGCGATCAGAAGGTTGTCATCTGTCTCACTGACTACAATACCGCTGCCGGCGCCTTCTGCTTCATATTTCTGTGTACCGAACATACTCTGTACTTCTTCCACACCTTTGACCGTGATGGAAACGATGGAGGGCATGACACTCTGTGTGATCTCTGAGATGGTTGCCGCGTCGCTGGTATTCGTTGTCGGAAGCGTCTTGCTCTCACCGATCTCAGCCTCTTCCTCTTTATCCTGCCTCTTAACAAAGGAATCATCGGCTGATTCTCCGGACTTTTCAGTCTTTTCTTCTTTTCTCTCAGCCATGCTGTCATCATCGTTGTCTGCGGTCCGCGCGATTTCCTGCGTATCTTTTTTCAGGAAGGTGTGATTACTGATCACCATTACTCCCGAGAAGACCAGTGCGCCGCATAATCCGAATACTGCTCCGCCGAGTGCGAACCTGCCGATAGCCGGCATGGGTTTTCTTTCCTTCTTCGCTTTCTTTGCCTTTGTGTGGTTTTCCTCCTGCGGACCGGCTGAAGCATTTGTCTGTGTAAATGTCGCTGCTGTCTGCTGCGCGTATGTCTGCTGCGTGTATGCCTGATCATTTGCGTATGTATATGTTGTCGCCTGCGGCTGTACATTCGGCTGTGCATATGCAGCTGCCTTCGCCTGTGCGTCTGTCTCATCAGCTGTCTGCTGCGCCTGGGCTTTCGCCACCTCTTCCTGCATGCGCTTTTCGCTGTCGATCTGTGCTTGAAGCTGTTCCGGGCTGATAAAAGACTGCTGACCCTGATTCATTTCGTTCATACCACCATAGTTGTTTTCGTCATAACCGTTCATAACGTGCCTCCTTTATTCTGTCTGCGACCGGAAAGATCTTCTTTCCGTCGCACTCCATCTGAATCCCGGTTTTCAGATGCGGTTTCATTCAGTTCTCATTTTCTGAGACACAGAATAAGGCGGATTTGTTACGCAATTTTGATGATAATGTGATGATTTTGTGAAAGCCTGTGACCAAAGTATGAATCGTTGTCAATGGGTGTCAAAGGGGACGGTTCTTTTTGACACCCACCAAAAAAGGGTGTCAAAAAGAACCGTCCCCTTTGACACCCCTGGTTTCCTCTGATGATCTATACGATTTAAATCAGCTTATTTATATTTGTAATTCTTATTCTTCGACATGGTCATCTTCTTTGTAACGTAGGAATAATAGTCTTCTGGCAGGTTAAAGGTTGCTTTTTTCTTCTTCGCATACATCTTATTGCTCTTTATCGTTATTTTCTTATATTTTGCGCCTGCTTCCGACCAGATCTGCAGCGCCAGCCACTTACCCTTGAGCGTATTGTTGGAAACGGTAATGTTCTTCATGTTGCCTTTTCCAAAAAGACCGATGTGAAGGCCTACCGCACGGTCCGCAATTTTCGGATTCTTGGAAATAATCGTGTTCTTTGTCACTTTCGCACTCTTGACATTGAACAACGCCAGGCCTTCGCTGCAGGCACCGGTGATTTTGCAATTCTCGATCACGATATTGGAATGGAATTTATTGCGATACTTCGTATCCTTGTTTGCATAGTTTGCGCAGATACCGCGGTTTCCTTCTACTGTGCAATTACGGATGGTAATGTTCTGGCAAGGCGCACCGTTTACCAGCTGGGGCGCTGATTTTTGCAGTGTAGGTGCTGTAGAAGGTGCTGCGAGGTCAAGCTGGATCATCTCCGCTACAGCATCATGTCCCGGTGTGCCAAGCGGCAGGAACGTGCAATTCTCAACAAGCACATCCTTGCAGCCGATCAGCTCCAAACCATGACCGTCATAGTTAGTATGCTTCATATAGATATTAGTGAATTTCAGATTGCTGCCATGTGCAAAGCGCATACTGGAGATAGCCCGGCCTTCCTCTTCCTTGGACAGCCAGTTTCCGCCATTCACCGAAAAATTCACGAGTCCCTGATAATTCGCCTGCTCCGGATTGTTGCAAAGGAAACCTTCTTTCGCATAAATGGTAGCACCGGTCGCCTCAATGCTTTGGTTACTGCTGACATACAGAATATTAGACAGGTAGTAAACGCCGCCATCCACGAGCGTAACCGACCCGGTTGCATCCAGTTCCTGCTGGATTGCCTTTTTGTCTGTGATGTCATCAAGCCCCGAAGGCTCTACCACGCCCGCCGATACCGGCAGTACCAAAAACGCCAGCGCCATCATGGACGCACCCGCCATCCCGATCAGTTTCGCAATCTTGTTTTTCTTCATCATCTCAGCCTCCTTAAAATAAATCATTACTTCTTTGCCGACAGGATCACGCACCAATACTGCATACCGTCACTTCCGATATGGTAACCGACACCGATATCCTCATAGCCCTTGCCGATGATCGGTTTTTTGGTATCCGCATTTTTCATCCAGGCGCTCACGATCTTCTTCGGCGTCGTATATCCGCTTCCTATGATCTCATAACAATATTTGCTGTAATTATACTTTAAGCTGATCGCCGATGTAAAGGCTTTTCCATTTGGTCTGGTATGGCTGTAGTATTCTTCAAGTTCCTTGGCCCGCTTCTGTGCCGCCTCAGCCAGATACCGGTTATTATCCACACTTGTAAGTCCATAGACACGTCTGTTCTTATTGATCAGTGTCCTGACCTGCGTGCGGTATTTGTCGCGCATATTTTTGACAGTCACCTTACAGTTAAAAACCGTGAGCCCCATCTTTACGGTGATCACCGCACTGCCGCGCTTGACTGCTCTTACTTTGCCATTCGATGATACTTTGACGACCTTCTTGTTCGATGATGAGAATTCGATCCTGACATTCGGGTCAGACTCGAGCACCTTGAGCTTGAAGGACTCACCGACGAACAATGATTTCTTATACTTGTTCAGGTGGGCCGGTGAAGCCTCTGCTCCCACAGTCAGAAATAACGAAAGAATAAGAGTCAGTGCCAGAACAATCACAGGCAGCCTCATCAGACCGCTCAAAAAAGCTCGATTCTTTTTTTGCATCATCATACCTTCCCCTTTAATTGATCATTCGCTTCGGTTTTCACACCGGGCTTTACACACCCCGGTGTTTTTTGATAAAACCCTACTTTATTATTTCGACATTTTCCCGTCAAAACTTAACCTTCCGCCGCTGCGGCGCGTCCCATTTTCATTTGACCGTTCCAATGACATTTCGTCAGCGTCTTATTCCCACGTAACCTCTACCGGGCAGTGATCGGAACCCATGATATCCGTGTGGATCTTCGCACTTTTCAGTCTGTCCGTCAACCGGTCACTTACCAGGAAATAATCGATACGCCATCCTGCATTTTTCTCTCTTGCATGAAATCTGTAAGACCACCAGGAATAGATCTCTTTCTGATCCGGATAGAAATAACGAAAACTGTCCGTAAAGCCCGCTGATAAAAGCGTTCTCATCTTATCCCGCTCCTCATCGGTAAAGCCGGCATTGTGGTGATTCGAGGAAGGGTTCTTCAGATCGATCTCCTCTTTTGCCACATTCATATCGCCGCAGACGATCACCGGCTTCTTTTTGTCAAGTTCCTGCAAAAAAGCCCGGAAGGCGTCTTCCCAGACCATGCGGTAATCCAGACGCAAAAGCTCCTGCTTGGAATTTGGCGTATAAACCGTCACCAGATAATGATCCTCAAATTCCAGCGTGATCACACGACCTTCCTGATCATGCTCCTCTATGCCCATGCCATAGGTGACTGAAAGCGGCTCTTTTTTACAAAAGATCGCCGTACCGGAATAGCCTTTCTTTTCCGCATAGTTGAAATACTGATGATAACCCGGCAGATCAAGTTTTACCTGACCTTCCTGGATCTTCGTCTCCTGCAGGCAAAAAGCGTCTGCGTCCGCTTCCTTAAAAAAATCCATAAAGCCTTTCTGCAGGCATGCCCTGATACCGTTTACATTCCATGAAATATACTTCATTTTTCATCCTCTTTTATTCTAATTATTTATTTCCCGGCTTCGTATTATCATCCCGGACTTAACACTTGTCTTTTTTATTCGTTATGTCCATCCGATATTTCATACCGGACTCTCTATCAATCGTAATCCACCTTCACAAGGCACAGCCCCTGCGCCGGCGCGGTAGGCGGCGCTTTTCGTCTGTCGCCTTCTTCCATGAGCGCACGTACCTGCTCTGCGTCCAGCTGCCCTTTGCCCACGGCCACCAGGGTCCCCGTCAGGATCCTTACCATGTTCCGCAGAAAACCGTCCCCGTGAAATTCCAGGATCAGATATTCTCCCTTTTGCCGGATATCGATCCTGTCCACATTCCTGACCGTGCTTTTGTTCTTGCCCGCCGCCTTGCAAAATGCCGCATAGTCATGCTTTCCCCGCAGAATCTCTGCCGCTTCCTTCATCTTTTCCAGGTGTAGTTTCTCGTCGATATGCCAGGCGTACTTTCTGTCAAACACCGGTTTCGCCGTTCCGTTATAGATCGTATAGCGGTAAGTCTTTCCCGTGGCATTATATCTTGCATGGAATCTGTCGGATGCTTCCGTCAGCTTCACGACTGCGATATCCTCCGGCAGATAGCGGTTCATCAGCTCTCTGAGCTCTTCCGGTGACAGATCCGTATCCGTGCGGAAATGACAGCACATCCCTTCCGCATGTACTCCCGCATCGGTCCGCCCGGCCCCGATCACTTCTACCTCTTCCTCCGCCAGTCTCGACAGCACGGTCTCGAGTTTCCCCTGCACCGTTTCTTTGTCGGGCTGATGTTCCCATCCGAAATATCTCGTTCCGTCATAACGGACGATCATCTTGTAATTCCTGATTGCCATCGCACTTATATTCCCTGAATTTTTAGATATCTTATTTTACTACATAACCGCCCTGATTACCAACATTTTTCCTTTTTCATGCAAAAATAAGCGGTAAAACAATGGATTTTCCGCGATCTTTGTATTATGATATTTGAGTGTCTCTCTTAAGGGGGCCAAAAAAGAAAACAATAACGAAAGGTGATCTGATATGACACGGAAAGATCTTCTGGAACTGAAACGCAGGCTGAAAAAAGAGGAATGCACCATAACCCGTATGAGCGGCTGCTATGTCAGCGGCAATAAAGATAAAGTTGTCACCTTCTCCGAAAGCTTTTTAAACCTTCCGGACGAAGAATTTTTCAAATATCTGGAGATAGCCAAAAAAGTACTCTCCGGTACCATCGGCAACAACCAGCTGCAGCTGTTTTTCCCTTTTGAACAACAGCAGAGCGGCGGCAAGCAGCAGTTTTTCATGGGGCTGAATAAAAGCGAGCTGAAAGATGACGGTCTTCTGGACCGCTTCTATGATCTGGTGATCGAGCATTATAACTATGTCGGCAACTTCCTGATCCTGGTCTTCCACGATGCCTATGATGTCATTGAAAAAACTACCGACAGGATGAAGCTCGACGAGTCCAGTGAAGTTTATGAATACATCCTCTGCGCAATCTGTCCCGTGTCTTTATCCAAGCCGGGACTTGGCTATATCGAAGAAGAGAACAAGATCGGTCTCCGTCTTCGTGACTGGGTGGTAGCACCTCCGGAAAACGGTTTTGTTTTCCCCGCTTTTTCCGACCGCAGCAGCGATATCCACTCCATGTCCTACTATGCTAAGAATGCAAAAGATCCCAAACCCGAATTTATGGAAAACTGCCTGGGCGTTGCACAAAAACGCACTTCTACCCAGCAGAAAAAATCCTTTGAGAATATGATCAAGAAAGCGGTCATGGGAACTGAACACGAAGACCATACGGAAGAGATCTTCCTGTCGCTGCAGGAAAGCCTCTGCGACCGTGTTGAGCAGGCACAGATGGACGGCGCTGAAAGCGCTCCCGACATGGATCAGGACACCCTGAAAAAGATCATGGCGGAATGCGAGATCGATGAATATCTGGCGCCGAAGTTAGCTGCCGCTTACGAAGAAGAATTCGGAAGTGAACAGCTGACCTGTGAAGCCGTCCTGGACTCCAAGGCCCTTGCCAAGAATCAGCCGAAGAAAATGACGAAAGAACTGCTCGGGGAAGTCGAGCAGCTCAAAGGAACCATCGCCAAGATCAAGCAGGCAGCCGGTCCGGAGCTGGTGGATCCCGAAACAGGCGCGCTTCTGCTGCCGGATGACGATGCGAATGATGCAAACACTTTTGCCGGTGGTTTTGACGGCGATCAGTTACCCGATCCCGAAGCAGCACTGTCCGGCGCGCCCATGAAGGAACTGGATTCCCACGCTCTTTTGTGCGATATCTTCCTTCGGGTGAAACCGCAGAAAGCAGGCATGGTTCGCACCGAAAAGATCAACGGGCAGAATTGTATCGTGATCCCTGTGGATGAAGGGGACGATATCGACATTAACGGACTGAAGACGCTGCCGTAATTACCAGATCTTTTTCTCAGCCGTATCCAGATTCGGATAGCCGTACATATGCACGGTATTTTCCATGATCAGGGCTGTGAGGTTCTTTCCTTCCTGCGCCAGCTTTGCGATGAATCTGCCGTACAGGATCAGCATGTCATCCGAATAGGTGCTGATCTCG
>JAEEKC010000113.1 GCA_016282215.1 Lachnospiraceae bacterium | reverse complement strand
GCCGCGATCAGCATCAGTATATTCAGATTTCCCAGTGAGATGCCGCGTTCCTTTGCGATCTTACCTAATACCAATTTCATATAAAAAACCTTACTGATTTATTACTGGTTTTTCGACTTCATATTTTCATACCGGACTTTACACTGCCCAGCATACCCGCAAGTACTGTTTCCGCTTCCGCGATCGCGTCCGGAATGCCTGCCGGATTCTTGCCGCCGGCCTGTGCCATATTCGGTCTTCCGCCGCCGCCACCGCCGACTTTTGCTGCGATCGCCTTGATCAGGTTTCCTGCATGGGCTCCTGCTTTCTGTGCGCCGTCAGTCGCCATGACCATCAGGGAAACCTTGCCGTCCTTTTCGCTGGCCAGCACGATCACGCCTTCACCGAGTTTGCCTTTTAAGTCATCACCAAGTTCACGAAGGCCGTTCATATCAACGCCTGCGACTGCGGTTGCCAAAAGTTTGACGCCGCTGACTTCTTTCACCTGTCCCATAACATCGCCCAGGGCATCTTTTGCTGCTGCGCTCTTTAAGGACTCGTTCTCGCTCGTCAGCGCCTTGATCTGCTCCTGCAGATGACGGATCCTCTCTGCTACATGGTCCGGAGAAGTCTTCAAAAGTGCAGCCGCCTCGGCAAACTGCTCTTCCATTTTTGCATAATATGCCGTTACATTATCACCGGTCACTGCCTCGATCCTGCGAACGCCGGCTGCAACGCCGCTTTCGGAAAGGATCTTGAAGCTGCGGATCTTACCGGTCTTATCCACATGGGTACCGCCGCAAAGTTCCTTGGAAAAGTCGCCCATGGAAACCACGCGTACGGAGTCGCCGTATTTCTCGCCAAACAGCGCCATGGCGCCGGAAGCCTTGGCTTCATCGATGCTCATTACCTTGGTATCCACGCTCAGGTCTTCAGCGATCTTCTGATTGACGATGGTCTCGATCTTCGCAAGGTCTGCTGCCTGTACCGCTTCGCCGTAGGAAAAGTCAAATCTCGTTCTGTCGGGATCCTGATAAGAACCCTGCTGATGAACGTCTTTTCCGAGCACTTCCTGCAGTGCTGCCTGCAGAAGGTGGGTTGCGGAATGGTTCATGCAGGTTGCCTGTCTGGTTGCCTTGCAAACCGCAAGCTTCACGCTGTCGCCTTTTTTGAAGCTTCCCTTTACAACCTTGCCCACGTGGCCCACACGGCCTTTCGGAAGCTTCACGGTATCTGTGACTTCAAATTCTGCGTCCCCGGCGTAGATCACGCCGATATCGCCCTTCTGACCACCCATGGTGGCATAGAAACTTGTCTTGTCGGTTACGATGGTGCCCTCTGCGCCGTTTTCCAATGTGTCCACAAGCTTTTCAGCGTCTGCAATAGCAACTACTGCAGCCTCCTGCTCAAGGGTCTCATAGCCTGTAAAGACAGTCTGCACATCGTCTGCAAGCTCGTCAAATACGCTGCTTTCCGCACCCTTCTGTGAGAAGTTCGCATTTTCCCTTGCCTGCTTCTTCTGCGCTTCCATGCACTCCTGAAAGCCTGCCTCATCCACGCTGAGGCCTTCTTCCTCTGCCATCTCCAACGTCAGCTCGTAAGGGAAGCCGAAGGTATCATAGAGATAGAAAGCGCTCTTTCCGTCGATCTTTCCGCTTGCCTTCTGCTCGGAAAGGATCTTTTTATACTCCTTCATACCGTTTTCAAGCGTTGCCTCAAAACGGTCGATCTCTTTTTTCAGTTCCTTTAAGATGAACTCTCTGTTTTCTTTCAAAAGAGGATAACTGTCAGCGAAGACATCATCGATATAGATGGCTGCCGATGCAAGGATCGCATCCTGATTTAAACCCAGCACCTTTGCATGACGGATCGCACGGCGGATCAGACGGCGCAGCACATAGCCCGGGCCGCCGTTCGACGGCAGGAGTTTTGCTTCATCGCCAATGAGCATCACGGAAGTACGCAGATGATCTGCCACGATACGCATGGATCTGGTAAACTTCTCATCCTCGTCATACTTCTTGCCGGATGCTTTTTCCAGGCTTGCGATCACACCTGCAAACAGGTCGGTCTTGTACACATCATCGATGCCGTTTAAGAACATCAGGTTTCTTTCCAGACCCCAGCCGGTATCCACGTTCTTCTTGGCCAGCGGAAGCAGAGTCCCGTCTTTCTGCTTGTCATACTGCATGAAAACATCGTTGCCGATCTCGGTGTACTTGCCGCAATGACAGCCCGGTCTGCAATCAGGACCGCAAGGTTCCTGATCCGATACATAGAACATCTCGGAATCCGGTCCGCAAGGACCATATTCAAGGCCCCACCAGTTATCTTCTTTGGGAAGGAAAAATACGTTTTCCGGTTTGAATCCGGACTCGATCCTGTACTTCGCGCCCTCTTCATCACGGGGTGCATTCTCATCACCTTCAAACACGGTTGCAGCCAAGTGATCCCTGTCAAACTTGAACACCTCAGTCAACAGCTCGTAGCTCCACTGGCAGCGCTCTTTTTTAAAATAATCTCCCAGACTCCAGGAACCCATCATTTCAAAGAACGTCAGATGGCTCTTATCGCCCACGCCATCAATATCATTGGTACGCACACAGCCCTGCACGTTGCAAAGCCTCGTTCCCATGGGATGCTTCTTGCCAAGCAGATAAGGCATGATGGGCTGCATGCCGGCTACGTTGAACATGGCTCCTGTGGAACCGTCGGAAACCAGCGATACGGCGCCGCAGTCCACATGGCCTCTTTTTACATAAAAATCAATCCATTCTTTTCTTAACTCTTTCGACGTTATGGTTCTCATGAAAATACTTCTCCTCTTTCTTGTTGGTGTCATCGGGGACGGTTCTTTTTGACACCTTTCTTTGTTGCACTGGGGGTTGTCAGGGGGGGTTGTCAATGGGGACGGTTCTTTTTGACAACCTGCTTCTCAAGGTTGTCAAAAAGAACCGTCCCCATTGACAACCCTGGCACCCTGCACCCTGCACCTTGTACACTGTTACTATTTATCAGAATGAAAACTTGTCAGCAAAATATGCGTCCAGTTCCTCGATCTTTACTCTCTCCTGC